>JAWSUQ010000222.1:0-5292 GCA_033549265.1 Bacillota bacterium | reverse complement strand
ATAGCAATTCCACTAGCAATTATCGGAACAAAAGCTCCCATTTTGGAGGGGCCTATTATGGCATTTGGAAATATAGGCCAAACAATACCAAGTTTAGTAATCCTTGCTTTAGCTATTCCCCTAATAGGAATTGGTTTTGCACCCGCATTGCTGGCACTTTTTTTACGAGCTGTTTTACCAATTCTATTAAATACTTATACAGGCATAAAAGAAGTAGATCCAGCATTAATCGAAGCAGCAAGAGGTATGGGGATGACTGAAAATCAAATTCTTTGGCGAGTGCAAATTCCGCTAACTATTCCTGTAATGATAGCAGGTATTAGGACAGCTACTGTCCAGTGTGTTTCATTAGCTACTTTAGCTGCTTTTGTGGGTGGAGGGAGCTTAGGAGATTGGATTCAACAAGGGATAATGATGGTGAATAAGACTTTATTGCTAGCTGGTGCAGTACCAACTGCTTTGCTTGCTATATTTTTCAACCTTTTAATTGGACTCATTCAATATGCTATGACCCCAAAAGGAATAAAAGTTTCCTCATAGACGTTATCTATGATAAAGGAGTTAATTTAGAATGCAGGATTTAAATATGCAAGTTAGCAATTTTATAAAGAAATTTAGCTATGATCACTTACCTCAACAAATACAAAGGCAAGTGAAACTATGCGTGTTAGATTTGTTAGGAGCAGTTTTGGGAGGAAGTCAAACAAAAGTGGCCCAAATAGCTCGGGAATTTGCCAGAGTTTTTTGGCCAGAAAATGAAGCTACGATTATAATGGGGGGCGCAAAGTCAAACTGTATAGGAGCAACCTTTGCCAATGCTTTTCAAGCTAATGCTATAGATATAGATGATGGCTTTAGATTAGTAAAAGGACATCCTGGGGCATTAGTAATACCAGCCGCTTTAGCCGTAGCAGAAGCTAAGGGAAGAACTGGGAAAGAACTATTAGAAGCAATTATTGTAGGCTATGAAGTAGGAACAAGAGCAGGAATCATATGGCATGATCATTATCCCCTATACCATGCTTCGGGGGCGTGGGGATCAGTAGCAACAGCAGCAGTAACAGCAAAACTATTAAATTTAGATGTGAGTCAAATATATAACGCCCTTGGCATTGCTGAATACCAAGCCCCTATTAATCCAATGATGCGGTGTATAGACTATCCAGCCATGGTTAAAGACGGAATTGGGTGGGGTGCTCAGGCAGGGGTTACCTCAGCTTTAATGGCATTACATGGATTTACAGGCGTTCCAAGTTTATTTGGCCTAGAAAAATATCGTGATATAGTTAAGACACTTGGGGCTAAATATAATATTTTACAGTTATATTTTAAGCCTTACGCCTGTTGCCGTTGGGCCCAGCCAGCTATTGCCGGAGCGTTGAAAATTATGCAGGAGTCAAGCTTACAGGTTGAACAAATTAAAAGTATTGATGTTTATACTTTTAAAGAGAGTGCTAGGCTATGGTGCAAACCCCCACGAACCACAGAGGAAGCACAGTACAATATTTCTTACCCTATTGCTGCAGCAGTACATGATGGGGAAGTTGGACCTAAACAGGTGTTAGATGATAAATTGAGCAATAAAAAAATTCTTGAACTGCTAACTAAAATAAGGATAATTGCTGATGAACGATTCGACAAAAGCTTTCCCCAAATTGCGCAATCTGAGGTCTGCATAGCCGATACAACAGGTAGATTATTCTGGTCAGGAGTTCAACAAGCAAAAGGAGACTTTGACAATCCATTAACTGAAGCGGAAATACATGAGAAATTTTATTGGTTAGCAGGTCAAGTTAAGCCTAGTGATCATTTAAAAGATTTAGTTAATATAGTTTACGATTTAGAAAATATAAAGGATTTAACGAGGCTATATTCCTTACTAAATTAGCTGTTAATTTTTATTAGTCTAAATTGTGAACACCCACTTCTTAGGGGCAAGCCTTAGAGTTCTATTCTTTTAAGGAAGTGATAATAGACCTTGTTACATACTGTCCATTTACTTAGCATATGCATTACCCTAGCGTTAGTAACTGTCCTTGGTATTTATGCAGCTAAACAAGTAAAATCAGCAAATGACTTTTCTGTGGGCGGAAGGCGATTAGGGACTGTTTTAATTAGTAGCTCCCTTGTTGGAGCTTTCGTTGGTGGTACGTCTACTGTAGGAACTGCTCAAGTAGCCTATTTATATGGGATAAGTGGAATCTGGTTTACACTGGGAGCAGGGCTTGGCTGCTTTTTTTTAGCCTCGACACTGGCTAGACCGCTTAGAGAGGCGGAGGTTGAAACTATACCCCAGTTGTTTGAAACTTATTATGGTCGGGCGGCAGCTGTTTGGAGCACTTTCTTTATATCTATAGGAATAATAATTCAAATAGCTGCGCAGATATTATCAGCTATTCCTATGCTTATAATTATTTTCAATCTTAATACTTTGAATGCTGCCATTTTTTTTTCATTTATAATAATACTCTATTCTATTTGGGGAGGGATGTGGAGCACAGGATTGGTAGGGTTAATCAAAACTTTCTTGCTGATTACTACGTTATTAATTGCTGGATTTCTTGGTTTTAATCAGGTGGGGGACATTGGAGGCCTAATAAACGGAATAGGTAATGATAGTTGGTTTACTTTATTCCCCCATGGACTAATAAATGAAGTAGGAGCAGTAATTTCTGTAATAATAGGTTTTGTTTCTACCCAAACATATTTGCAAATCATTTTTTCAGCAAAAACCGTTAAGGAAGCTCAAACAGGAGCACTGATTGCAGGATTATTAATACCATTAACAGGAATAGCCAGTACTTTTATTGGCATATATATGAGAATAACTTTTCCAGATATAGATCCAACCTTTGCATTGCCGCTTTTTTTAATTAATTATTTAAATCCCTGGCTAGGAGGAATTGCCTTAGCTACTTTGATAATATCTCTTGTAATGACAGCTGCTGCTTTAACATTAGGGGCAACAACTATTATTACAAATAATATTTATAAAGTATTTAAACCCTATACTACAGATAAAGAGCTATTATCTGCTTTTAGAATATTTAATGTTTTAATTGTTCTTTTTATATTACTGTTTGTAAGTTCTAAGGCAAATTCTTTAATTTTACAATGGGCTTTCTTATCTATGGCCATAAGAGGGGTAGCGATTTTTTTACCCTTAGTAGCTGTAATTTTTGTGAAGGAAAAAATCAACCGGGAAAGTGGAAAATGGGCAATAATAATAGCTCCCACTATTTCGATTATTTGGGCATTATTTGGTGACAGGCAAATTGATCCTCTTTATCCTGGTTTAATTATAAGCTTCCTGATATTGGCCATTGGAAGCTATCAAAATTTTAAATTTGATAGGGCCCTCTATTTTTTTAGAAGGCTTTATTTATTACATCAAAAAGGGAATATGAAAAAAATGGAGAAAGAATAAAGTAATAATATTCTTACTATTAACTGTTGTACAATCCGGATAAAGGTGGGGAAACTATGTCAGAATTGAAGGGGATACAAGAATTTGTCCAAGATATTGCTGAGGCAATTAGTGCTGCGCTGGATCTGGGTGTAGAGATAATTGATACAAGTCTGCTGAGGATTGCTGGAACTGGAGAATCTAAGCAAAAAGTAGGTACTACAATGGCTATGGGTCATATATGTAGACATGCCCTTACTTGTAAACAGCCATTTATTCTCAAAGATCCCGGAACAGATTGTTCATGTGAAGTTTGTAGTCTTTATAAAAATTGTAATATTATTAAGGCTGGCCTTTTTATGCCTATCCTATTAGAAGCTATGCCAATAGGGTTAATAAACTTAGTAGCCTTCAACGATGAACAAAAGAATAGGCTTTTGAAGCAGCAAGGTACTTATATTCATTTTGTTTCAAAAATGGCAGAACTTTTATCTAGTAAAGTTGCAGAGTTTCGCGGTACGATGAAATTAAAAGCTACTTCAGAATTTGTAAAAACTATAATTAATTCCATTGACTTAGGAATCTTAGGTGTTGATGTTGAGGGATATATTACTCACATTAATCCTGCAGCTGCAGAAATTTTAGGTTTATCTGGGGTTGAATTAAAGGGTAGCCACATTAAAACAGTGTTACCTCAATCTCCCTTATGTAAGGTTATTATGAGACAAGAAATAAAGGGTGAACAAGTAGTTGCATATCAAACGGGTTCTAAAAAAGTACGAGTATTGAGCCAATGTTATCCAGTTGTCACAGATGGATTATTGACAGGAGCAATAGAGTCATTTTACCGCTTAATTGATGTGCAGAAGACAGCTGAACGTTGGTCAGGCACGGAATACAATTCTACACTGGCAGAGATTATAGGTGAAAATGAGTTAGTCAAAGAGGTAAAGGCTAAGGTTTTGCAGGTTGCACAGGGAAAGTCTACTGTGTTAATCGAGGGGGAAAGTGGTACTGGAAAGGAATTGTTTGCAAGAGCAATTCATGCTGCCAGCCCTCGCTGGAATAAACCCCTTAAAATTATCAATTGTAGTGCTATTCCAGATGCCTTATTAGAAAGTGAATTATTTGGCTATGAGGAAGGAGCCTTCACTGGGGCGAAGCAAGGAGGCAAAGCAGGTAAGTTTGAACTTGCTGAAGGTGGTACTATTTTCTTAGATGAGATAGGGGAATTACCTATCTATCTGCAAGCTAAACTATTGCGGGTATTGCAAAATAAAACTATTGAACGCATAGGCGGAAACAAAGAGATTCAGGTAGATGTGAGAGTTATTGCAGCCACCAATAGAGAGATGGAAAAGATGGTAAGAGACGGTGAATTTAGAGAGGATTTATATTACCGACTAAATGTAATTCCACTTAATATTCCATCCTTAAGGGAAAGAAAAAGTGATATACCTGTTTTAGTTGATTTTTTTATTGAAAAATACAATAAATTATTAGAAAAATCTATTAGAGCAATTCATCCAGAAACTTTAGAGATACTAAAAAAGTATAGATGGCCGGGAAATATTCGGGAGTTAGAAAATGCCATAGAATATGCGTGCAACTTTGAACAAGAAAAATTGATAATGCCTGTGAGCTTGCCCTCAAGAATATTATTATATCAGGCGGAAAATACCATAACAGAAAATGTTAAGCTAAAGGATCAAGTTAAAGATTTGGAAAAAAGCTTAATAATAAAAGTTATTACAGCTTATGAGGGTAACTTAAAGGAAAAAGAAAAAATTGCAAATACATTAGGAATAAGTGTTCCTAGTTTGTATCGTAAACTAAAGGAATATGATATTAGCATTGACAAAGTTTCTTAATTATCAGCAGTAAAA
>JAWSUQ010000221.1:0-5295 GCA_033549265.1 Bacillota bacterium | reverse complement strand
ACCTCAATCACATACCTGACGACTCTCTAGGTACCCACTTCTAACCCCCTACAAAATTGGTTACTATACTTCTTTCTATCGTCTGCTATGATGGAGTTATTGATAAATTCACCTGTATAAATTACTAGTAATTATATTATCATTTAGATGCCTTTAGATAGTTCTAGTCACTTAAATTTTTTATTCGAAACTCGGCTAATAATAGATCCACCATCCTACCATAGCTATATACTCCATCCTCTTGCCGATTTACCTTCAGGTAGGTGTTATTAACATTAGTTGATATCTCTTTTACAGGACCCTCGTAGCGTGCTCTGTATTTTTGCCACTCTTGAAGGTCACGATTCAGCCCATCACTATAATTATCCCTTATCTCCTGCCAAGCATCTTTGTCATATCTATACAAACTATTCATGGCATAGGTTAGCGCCAGCATTACCCCCGAATATTGAAAATCAGGATCTGGATGCAAGGTGCTGGTTAAATACGCAATATAGTTTGCCTCGTCTTCTCTAGCAAATCCTCTTTGATGAGCCATCTCATGGGTAGTAGTTGAGGGCAGCAAAAAATGAGGCATTTTGATGTTAACATTTGCTTCAGCAGTAAAAGGAAAGAATACACCCCCAATTCCAGTGTAGGACCAATAATGGGACAACATTACACCCTTAGGTCTACCATACTTTCCACCTAATTCAGGATAGTATTCCGCTGCAATATGGTAGCCTAGTTGGGCCCGCTTAAACATATCCTCTATCCCATCAGTTAGCATCATTACACCTTGATCATCCTCAGTAACTTGCTCTCTCAACTCATTGGCCCATTGCGTTAAGTGCAGAGACACCTCCGCAAGCTCATTTACAGAAGCCGACTTTACCGGTAAACCAGATATTTCAGCAAAGGTTAATCGGCTGTAATTTAGCCCCCACATTAGGTTAAATGTTAAATAAAGAACAGCTACAAAAAAGAAGATTCTAATGCCTGTATTAGGTAAGCTAGTAATGGAATATTCCCTTCTCCTAATAAGGCTCAATATAACCTTAGCTGTTTTGTAAACTACTATAATAACTGTACAGACAACAATCAATTCTGCTAGCGAAAATGGGAATATCCCTGTCACTAAACTGTAAGGCCTTATGGTCCAGAAGTATAATTTAGTAGAATATCCCGACTCAATTATATTGGAAAATTTTGCAGCCAGTAGAGAAAAAATGATACCGAGGCATAGAAACAGATAAACAATATATTTGATAAAGCGTTTTGATTTCATTAGTGTAGTCAGCTCCCTTATGCCTACTAACTTTTTATTGACAATACTACAGCTTTTGTAGCATGTATTCTTGTAGTATCAAAGATAGGGAGATTTATGTCCATATCTTTTATTAACAAAGATATTTCTGTACACCCTAAAATAATTCCTTCTGCCCCTTTACTGTGCAGCTCTTCAATTATTTCCAAATACTTTTTCTTAGATTTACTGCTAATTTGACCTAAGCATAGCTCATTAAATATAACATGATGTACAACTTCCCTATCAATTGCATTTGGTACTATTACATTTATTCCTTTATTTTCAAGCCTTGATATATAAAAATTTTCTTCCATAGTATATTTAGTTCCTAGAAGCCCCACAGTTGAAATTTCAAATCTTCTAATTTTTTCAGCTGTTGCGTCTGCAATATGTATAATTGGAATAGATACTGCAACTTGTATTTGCTCAGCAACCTTATGCATTGTGTTGGCACATATTAATATAAATTCGGCTCCACCTTTTTCCAAGGCTTGGGCTGCTTTTATTAAAATGGCAGCAGCTTGATTCCAATCTCCTTCCCGCTGACACATTTCAATCTCTGCAAAATTAACACTGACTAATATACATTTTGCTGAGTTAAGAGCACCTTTTTGGGCTCTAACTTCTTCGTTTATTATCCTATAATATTCACTTGTGGATTCCCAGCTCATACCACCAATTAAACCAATTGTTTTCATAAGTCACTTAACTCCCTTAAATAGTTTATTTTATAAATTAGAACTGCATAATTTGCTTAAACCCTTTTTTACCAATAGCGATGCCACCATAAATACAGGAATAATACCAACCTCTTTCGCTATAACATCAGCTATTGCAGCAACTAGGTGTATATCATCTATAAAGTTTACATTTTTTAATTTTTCTTGATAGTTCCATTCAACACATATCTTGTGTTTAAATATTTGAATCTTTTCTTTTATATATCTATGGTATTCTTTTAGAGCTTCTGCATCTATTACTGAAGTTGTCTCAAGACCTCTATCAGAAAGCAATATTCTGCCAATTGACCTTTCAATATCTGTCTCTTCAGACATTAAATACTGCTGAATCATTGCTCTTTCTTGATCAGAAATGTTCATTTAACCCCTCCATCCTTCTAATTTCTTTAGATTATAAAAATATTTTCTATTTAATTCCACATTATTCAGTAAACCCCTTGCATATTTGTCAATTATTTTAAGAAAGAAAAAAATTGGCTCGCGCCAAATCTAACTAAAGATATCCTCAGTTCTTTTTGATATATTTCAATTCTATATTCAATTGTCTAAAGTTGCGATCGATATAGAATTGAAAAATTTGTGAAGGATAGCTTCAGCAATAGCACCATCATATACTATTCTAATACGCGACCCAATTTCAATATCACTAATCATAATTTCAGTTTAGTTAGTAGCATTCGCCCCTATTTTTCTCTTCCAATACTCAAATTATAACGTCGACACCATGATCAACTGCCCATTTCATCGTCAGGCAACTCTTCAGGCGCAATAAATACCTCTTGATACAATCGTAGGATTATGCACTAAAACACGTTGCATATGGCAACGTGTTTTAGTTTGTTTCGTATATGGGGATTTAGGAGAGATCTTTATTCTACTGAACCTTTTTGTTTCCTTCCCAGACCTTTGCTGCCTGCGGGAATAATGGTAAGTATTTTAACCATTTATGAGAATTCAAGTGGGCTTCGCTCTGCTGAAGCTCACGGCTATGTTCCATAATAGGTGGTACTATTTCCTTGATATCACCTTCAAGTAGTGGAGCTATCCCATAATTTGTAGCCTTTAGTGCTAGCTCTACTGCTTGGGTAGAGTATTGTTGAGAGCTTGCAATAGTATCTAATGCTTTGGCAGGATTGTGGAAACCAACACTATTTTCTGCTGAAACAAAATCCCAGTACCATTGCCCCTTTCTAGTCAACTCTCGTGCTTCAGCCATTAGCTCACCGTAGTTTGCCCGCTTTTCGCCAGTGTATTCTGAAGCGAGCCTAATAGCTTCATGAGCCTTGACGGATAGATCCTGGGCAATTAACAACTGGTCAAAGGTTTTTTTCTGAGTACTAACTACTCGTTCTTCTAGCCATTGAGCACTTTTGTCAGAATGACATTGACCACAAGATTGCTCGATTGATTTTAAAGGTGAAGTCCACTGATGGGATGATATCTTTTTCTTTCCATCTACTCTGATATATGGCATATGACAATCAGCACAGGATACTCCGGCAGATCCATGAGGTCCATCTATCCAGGTTTCAAATTCTGGATGCTGTACCTTTAACATTGGTGTTTTAGAAACTGCGTGAGTCCAGTCAGCAAACTGTCCGGCAAATCCCTTTGCTGGTGATCCTTCACTCATATAATCGTACATTTCTTGAGGGCTATAGCCATTGTCCCAAGGGAAATGAACTTTTGCTGCTACTCCTACATCCTTTTGCTCGAAGAAATACTCCACGTGACATTGGGCGCAAACATAAGTGCGCATGTCATTCTTAGAAGCTTCTCTCCAATCAATACCTTGACGTTTTAATGCATCATCTAACGGTACACTGGTTATTCTAAGATCCATAGTTTGAGGGTCGTGACATAGGTTGCAACCAATTGAATGATTGCTGTTATCATGCTGCTCTCTAAAATCATGAAAATTCATAGACCATACTGCATCACCATATTCTTCGATCATAGCGGGCATTTGGGTGGTTTTGCAGTTATAGCAAGAGGTAGGTAAGCCTGCTTGTTCACTATAAGTGTTAATCCGATCTATATGGAAGACGTCTTCTATAGCGTAAGTATGCCCTCTGGCTCTTTTGTACTCAAAGCTAAAAGGATATCCTAGCCATAGGTTCTTTAAATAAGGCTGGGCATACTTATATCCTACTGGCAGTGGATTGACTCCGTCATGCTTATCGTGGGGAACAGATCCCCCATATTCAGTCATCTGAGTATCGTCATTGTTCATTAAATAGCTTTCGTATTGTAAAGGAAATTTATCTTTAAACGCTTCATTGTTTACTTCATCTGCTGACAGCCCAGTGTCATAAGTAGGGGTTGTTGTGGCAGGAATACTTGAGCTGCAACCAACAGCAGATAGTGCAACAGCTACGAGAACAGCAAACAAAAATATAATTGTTTTATTATTATTCACCTGCTACCATCCTTTCTCCTATCGGAATTTTATTAAAGTGAGGCACCTGCCTGTGACAGTCAGTGCAGAATTCTTTGGCATCCATTGCCACATTTTTATTTGTCATAGAGTGGCAATTTATACAGTTTTGGTTTGCAATTTCTTTTGTTTTCGAGGTTGCTTGAATCACATCCCCCACATCGTTTGTCACATTTTTGTAAATATCTTTAAATCCAGCTTGGGTCTTAAATCCAATCTTAGATGTTATCTGGTGGGGAGCATGACATTGGTTGCAGGCTAGATCAGCATGAACAGATAGATTATAGGTTCTCACTGCCTCATTCATCACATGGCAGCTTCCACAAAAATCAGCCCTGTCTGTAGCCTTCATGGCAAAGCCTGTTCCTGCATAAAATAAAATGAAAACACCTAGGATTATACTAATAATAAACCATTTATTACTGCCTTTTAGCTTTTCCACACCTTTTCCCTCCTTTCTAATAATCTTTAATTTACTTTACCAAAATAAACTTACAGAAAAATTAATTAAATATTAATAATTTATTACATATTATTACTTTCACACCCTTTACATGCCACTGACTGGTCAATTTCTCAATCTTCATTTTATAAAGCAAACATCAGAAAGGGCCAATCCCTTATAAAGCAAGGCATTGACCCTTTTATATATCTAATACTCTTCTTCAAATAATTCAATTTGCCGGTCTATAGCAAGATCAGGTACAGCTTCCCACGTTATACTTTTAATTATCCCAAGCTGTTTTAGTTTTCTTTTAGCGTCTTTCATACTTTTAGCCTTAACAGTTTTTCTAATAGTTCGCTCTGCAATATTCTTATCAAAATAATTG
>JAWSUQ010000220.1:3894-5300 GCA_033549265.1 Bacillota bacterium | reverse complement strand
CCAGCCAGAATTAATGAAAAGCCCATCATAAATAGCCCTACATTAAGCAGCAATATACTTATAAAACTATATAGCTTATTGATATATTTGTCACCCACCCACTCTAGTATACCAAAATAGCTAACAGCAATTGCTAAAAAGCCAAAAGTTCCAAATAAGGCTAAATGGGCGTGAGCTGAGGTAATAAGCGTCCCGTGGGTATAAGCATTGATAGCAGGAATCGTAATGACTAACCCAAACATACCTGCTCCAATCAGATTCCAAAAAACACTATTAAATATCAAATACATTGGCCAACGATGATGCATGACAGGAATGCCAGTGCCAACGCTTTTAAAGGCTGTGTATGCAATAATTAAAATAGGGATCGGCTGCATTGCCCCAAAGATTCCTCCTATTGTAAACCAATAGCTTGGTGTGCCTATCCATAAATAATGGTGACCCGTGGCGAAAAAGCCCGCAGCCATAACTAAAATTGCTTCTACATACAGCCAGTAATAGATTAACTGCCTTTTTACACTGGTTATATATATTAAGAATGCAGATATAATAGCAGCAGCAATTAACTGCATACTAGTTTCAACCCAAAGATGAACTACCCACCATCGAAATATTTCATCTACAATAATGCTGCTCCAAAAAAACATTGCCGGAATGAATAAAAAAATCATCAATACCAAGCCAAAAGCGATCAGCACTAATGTTGGCCTATTGGTTTTATGTTTACTTTTTATAATAGTTCTTATGACATTGTAAGAGAACATCACTAATACTATTAGAATAGCTATATCAAAAGGGGCGATTGCTTCTAGATATTCTCTTCCCTGGGTAAAGCCAAAGCTTAAGGAGATAATTATTCCTAAACCAGCTAACAGCATTAGCCCTAACTGGCCAATTGCCAATAACGGACTAAAGGTCTCTGTCTCTGCTTCTTCTGGGAGAAAATAAAACACTGCGCCAATTAGGCCAAAAATAGGCCAAAAGATACTTAAGTTCAAATGAACTGCTCTACCATCGGCAAAGTCAATTGGACTCGGAATATCGGGAAAGATATACTCTAGGCTTCCAAGATTAGCCACCATGCTATGCGTTGTCATGGCAATAACTGTAAACAAAAAATAGGGCAGCGCAATTCTCTTGGTTAAATAATCTTTTTTTTCTTCATTTTTTTCATCTTTTTTTTCTTTCTTTTTTTTGTAGTTAGGAAAAATGGATGCTTTAATTTTCTTAATTAGCCATTTGATCATTGAATATCCCTACTTTTAATCAGCTTTTTCTTCTAATTCAAAATTGGCCTTTGGTGGCCAGCCTTTAGTATCCACCTCTTTGGTCCAGTTAAAAAAATCCACTAATGCTTTAGTCTCTTCTTCCTTTAGGCTCGGATGCTTTCTGCCTCTACTTGGAGG
>JAWSUQ010000220.1:0-3884 GCA_033549265.1 Bacillota bacterium | reverse complement strand
GCATAACCGGCGGCTCACTAAAAAAATTCATCAGCCATTCTGTATCTCTTTTTTCCATAATCTTTGTAAGATCTGATGCCGAATAGCCGCCATTGCCAAAAATAGCATGACATTCCATACAGTTTTCCCGTTGCCAGATTAATTTCCCGGCAGCTACTTCATCATCTACGCTTAACTTTTTATTTTGGTGCAGATAGTATAAAGATTGGGCCACAGTTCCAAAGAACAATAGTCCTATCACTAAAGAAATGCCAATGAAATACTTTTTCATTAATATCTTTCCTTTTATAATTAGATTGTCTATTAGTTTTTCTCTTTTCTTGTCATCTTATTTATTTAAATTAAATTGCCTATAATATAACAAGCTGCCTCAATTGACTATTGAAGCAGCTTGCTTATTCTAGATCTATTTACTAACGCTGACCTAGATGCTTATTTGTATCATTCCATACCTCTATTAAACGATGATAATCGTCCTCTACCAGCAGCTTATCTTCACCTAAGCTATATTGTACAATAAAGTCCTCTGTTGGCAGAATACGATAATTCCACTTATTGTTGAAATAATATTTGTGAACCCAGGTGGAAATATAGTTTACTTCGCTGATTTCTAATTTATTGGACGTGAAATTTTTCTCTACATCAATCTGCAGAATTACACCGCTGTCACGATACCGATCTCGTTGATTAGAAATAAAGTTTCCTAGCGAGTATATTACAAACCCAGTTCTTGCTTCCCCATCCTCTTGAATAACCTCTATAAACTCCATTGGCTGTACAACGTGGGGATGGCTTCCAAGAATAATATCTGCACCCCAGCCTATTAACTTTCGCGCTAGCTCTTCCTGGCTAGCGTTAGGCTCTCTTTGATACTCGTTTCCCCAGTGCATGCTAACTACCACTAAATCCACTTTTGTTCTAATTTTGGCAATATCATTAGCTATTAGTTCCTCATCAATTAGATTAACTAAATAATCCTTTCCCATTGGTATTGGTATCCCGTTAGTTCCATAGGTATAAGCCAAGAACCCAACATTAATTCCTTCCCGGCTCATGATTTTGCTACTATCTCTATCTTCTTCACTACTAGCTGTTCCTACTGTTAGCAAATCATGTTGTTTGAGGACTTCTAAGGTGCGAAGTACTCCTGATTCCCCCCTATCTAACGAGTGATTGTTGGCGGTTGAAAGCACATCAAATCCTGCCCAAGCCAGTGCTCCCGCTAGCTCATCAGGGGTATTGAACATGGGGTAGCCAGAAAAGCCTCTATCGGGACCTGCCAAAGTAGTTTCTAGGTTTCCTACCACAATATCACTGCTAACAAAAACATATCGCACTTCTGCAAAATTATCTGTAAAATCGTATTTTCTTTCATCTTTTATGTAGGCTGCATTGACCTGAGGCATATGGCCCATGATATCCCCTACTGCCGCTATTGTAATAGTTTTGACAATATCCGGCTCCAGCAAGGGCTCAACTACTTCGTTACTTATTTCGCTTCCTATTGTATCATAGGGCTCGCCATCAATTTTTCCTATGATGCCATCAGTACCACAGCCAGCTGTTAGCATGGTCACAGCTGCCACAAGAACCAGCATAGCCAGAACAAATAGATTAATCCTTATTTTCTTCTCTAATATCAACCATATCACCTCCTAGAAAACACGCATGAAATTTTTTCAAAATTAATACTTCCAAATAAATCGATAAAATTCCTGCATATACTTCCAATAATTCTCTACCAATATTATTTATTGCCCTAGAGCAGGAAATATTGTTAGCGGCTTTGAATATAAACATAAATAAGAAATTAGACATCTTTGGAGGGATTTGTTTTGAACCAGCTGAAAAAAACATATTTTTTACTTATTCTCGTACCTTTGTTTTGGGGAGGTGCGTTTACCGCCGGTAGGCTAGCAGTAGGAGAGGTGCCACCCTTTACTGTTGCATTTTTACGCTTTTCTTTAGCGGCCCTTTTACTCATTCCAGTAATGCTCATCTGGGACCCAAAGGGCTATAAGCCACAGCTTAAGCAGCTTCCTGCTTTGTTTTTGCTAGGATTAACGGGAGTATTTTCATATAATGCCTTATTTTTTTCCGGGCTAGTTCATACTACTGCTATTAGTGGCTCTCTCATTATTGCAGCAAATCCCATGGCTACTAGCGTTTTATCTTTCTTTATTTTGAAAGAGAAGTTTACTCCGTTACAAATCATTGGAATTATAGTCTCATTTACCGGAGTCACTTATGTTATTACCGAAGGCTCATTAACTACTTTACAATCTTTAAGCTTTAATATAGGAGATATTATGATGGTAGGGGCCATGCTATCCTGGGCTGTTTACTCTATCGTTGGGAAAAAGGTAATGGAAGGCTTGTCGGCAGTGACCTCAACCACTTATGCAATCATTATTGGAGCACTTTTATTTATGCCATTCTATCTTTTAGAAGCAAGAGATTTTTCCCTTGGCCAAATTTCTATCAATACCTGGATTTCAATCGTTTATATGGCCTTATTCGCCTCTGTTCTAGGATTTGTATGGTGGTATCAGGCTATCAAACAAATCGGTGCATCAAAGGCAGCGGTATTCGTAAATTTAATCCCCATCTTTTCTATCATAATAGCCAGCTTCTTTGGAGAAACCGTGTCCCTAAATCAATTATTAGGAGCTGCTTTAGTAATAACAGGGGTATATTTAACGGCAAAACCAGCTAAATCAATAGTAGCCCAGCCAGCTACAGGGCAAGATAAATTAAAAATCCCACATAATGAGTAGCACTTCCTCCTAAGACAAATAGGTGCCAAATTCCATGATTAAAGGGTATTTTTTTGCAGGCATAAAATATTACTCCAAAGGTATATATTAAGCCACCAGCTAGCAACCAAATAAAAAGTCCTTGGGGAATCGTTGCCAACATTGGCTTTAAAGCTACAATTATTAACCAGCCCATGGCAACATATAGCAAAGTAGAAATAGACTTTATCTTTTTTATATCAATTATCTTTAGGATAATTCCCGTTATAGCCAATGCCCAAATAATAGCGAAAATTGTCCAACCCCATGTTCCTCGCATGGAAATTAGCGTGATAGGTGTATAACTCCCGGCTATCAGCAAATAAATGGATGCATGATCGAATAGTCTTAGGATTTCTTTTGACCTTTCATGAAAAATGCTATGATAAAGGGTAGATGATAAGTATAAGAAAAAAAGAGTAAAGCCGTAGATGCTGAAGCTAACTATATGCCAAACATCTCCTCTGACGCTGGCAAAAGCAACTAGTACCACTAAAGCAGCGATACTAAAAAGAGCTCCGATTCCATGGCTTATGCTGTTGAAAATCTCTTCTTTAATTGTATATCTTTTAGTATTAGATAAATCATTTGTCAATGTCTTCACCTCATTTTATTTCCAATATTTATCTAAATATTATCGGATTTGCTTTCATAAAGCAAGAGGGCCCGTAATAATTACGGGTCCTCTTTTAGGGTACAGCTTTTTTTGAATTTACTACTAGTTTTGTTCATTAAGTACACAGTCAAATATGCCGCATTTTTCACATAATACTGGCTGTGTCATGGCCTCGTCGGCATAGCATTGTCCATAAACACACGTCTTCACTAGCTGCTTGTTCATTCTTTCTCCCTCCTTTGGAATTAACCAAAAATAAAAGATCAAACCATAAAAGCTGGTTTGACCTCTAGAGAAAGACAGTTTTAAAATGCAAAAAAAGCATTCCAAAGGAACCATTAAATAGAAAACAATGATTCCTTTCCCCTGTCCTTGGCGCCTGAGAGATTAGCCCACAAAATATGTGAGGTTGCTCCTTCGGCGGCGAATAGTAATTCGCTCTCTCCAGAGGTTCGTCCTGTTACGGTACCATT
>JAWSUQ010000219.1:0-5302 GCA_033549265.1 Bacillota bacterium | reverse complement strand
CATAGATATTTCTCCAGACAGTGGCATTGTATAATATTTGATTTTCCGTTGAAGAACTGGCCATTAACATAGCCAATTGTTCCTCTATACTCTCCATATGTGATGATAAATCAATAAAAGCCGATTGATAGCTATTCTCAACTTGAACTGATAGTCTTCTATTGCTTTCCATCTGATTGAAATAATATTGGCTTCCTATAAAAGACGTGATAATTACTGGAATTGCTATCAAAAGTAATGTTGTTCTCTTCATGTTTTCACCCTTATCTACATTTGTTTATCTAGCAAAGGTATGTTTACCTATCCTTGTTATTACAGGTCTGGACCAAATCCAATTGGAGGTAACCTTAGCGGGGTTATAATAATATAACGCCCCGTTGCTTGGATCAATTCCCTTTAGGGCATCACGGGCTGCTCTGAAAGCCTCTTCATTGGGATCTAAGTAATACTGTCCATCTGCTACTGCAGTAAAAGCTAACGGCTCAAAGACTACCCCAGAAACGGTATTTGGAAAAGATGGACTGTTGATTCTATTTACTACAACTGCTCCTACTGCCACTTGTCCTTCGAAAGGCTCCCCTCTAGCCTCACTATGGATAATTTTTGCAAGTACTAAAAGTTCACTTTCATTTATAGTTATGATATCAACTGTTTCATCATCTAGGTTTTCATCCACTGTAAAGAGCTTATTGTATGTTTCACTGTCTACAATACCAGAGATCTCTATGTCATTCTTCTGTTGAAAGCTTTTAACCGCCTCTACAGTTTCAATACCAAAAAGTCCAGTTGGATCAACGTTTTCATAGTCTAGTTCAATTAGTCTCAGTTGTATTTCAGAAACGTCTGTGCCAAAATCACCAATAGCAAATACTTCTTTTTCTATATGCTCCTGAGAATAGAGGTTTTGCATCAGCATAAGAGATAGTGTGAAACTGATAAATATAGCTAAGAAAAATCTCAAATTGTTTTTCCCTCCAATCTAATATTTTACTATTAATATCTACATTTAGAATAATATAGTTCTATTATTAGTGTAACTTATTAAGAGTATGCAACAATTTGAATTAGACGGGACTTATGTTTTTTAAAAGAAAAAAGAGCTCTATTAAGAGCTCTTTTCAGTGTTTTCTTTTGTCGCGTCAGGTGTCCCAGTGATATCTTCATCTTTTGTAGCTGTTGTCTCACTCCTGAATTCTTTAATGCTTTTACCGATCGCTTTTCCGATTCCAGGTAGCTTCCCTGGCCCAAATATGATTAGCGCTATTACTAAGATAATTATTAATTCCGTAGCACCAAATTGTGGCAGAAACCCAAACATCGCCAATCCCTCCTTTTTACCCACATTATAATGCTTAATTTATTTCCACTCTAGAAAGCTTAAATCCTTTAATTTGGATATAAGTAAGTTTAAAGGAGAGCCTTAGGGCCCTCCTTAGCATTAACTAGTTTTTGCTTGGACTTCATTAATGATACTTTCAGCAATTTTATGGGGGACCTCTTCATATTGAACGAAATTCATGCTAAAGGTACCTCGTCCCTGAGTTATAGATTTTAAATCAATAGCATATTTACCTAGCTCAGCTAACGGTACATGGGCTTTAATAACCTGTAGCTTGCCTTTTGGTTCCATTCCTAAAATTCTACCTCTTTTAGAATTCAAGTCTCCAATAATATCACCCATAAAGCTCTCGGGAACAACTACTTCAACCTCCATGATAGGCTCAAGTAGAACCGGATTAGCTTTTTCCATACCTTTTCTAAAGGCTAAAGATGCTGCGATTTTGAAGGCCATCTCCGATGAATCTACCGGATGGAATGAGCCATCTACTAACGTAGCCTTAAGATTTGTACATGGATATCCAGCTAAAATCCCCTCCTGTAGCGCTTCTCTCAAGCCCTTCTCAACCCCAGGTATGTACTGCTTAGGTACGGCTCCTCCAAAAATAGTTTCATTAAAGGCAAAGTCCCCTTCTCCATAAGGCTCTAGCTGTAACCAAACATGACCGTATTGGCCATGACCCCCAGACTGTTTTTTATGCTTACCTTCAACCTTGATAGAAGTCTTAATTGTTTCTCGATAAGGAACTTTGGGGGTAGAGGTGGTTACCTCTACTGCAAACTTCCGTTGTAATCTTTCGGCCACTATATCAAGATGCATATCACCCATTCCAGTTAAAATTGCTTCTTTAGTCTCGGTATTTTTCTCATAGCTTAAGGTAGGGTCTTCTTCAAGAATCCTTGCAATAGCTGTTCCTAGTTTATCCTCGTCACCCTTAGACTTAGGGAATACGGCTACTGAATAAGTAGGTATAGGGTAATTAATTGCTGGCAATGTTTCCTCTTTTCCTTTGACGCCAATAGTATCACCAGTACCTGTCTGTTGTAGCTTTGCTACTGCCCCAATATCTCCTGCAGCTAAATAGTTTAAAGGCTGCTGGGTCTTTCCTAACATGGTAAAGACTTGCCCTACCTTTTCTTCTATTTGCTTGTTAACATTATAAATAACACTGTCGGAAGACAGCTTTCCGCTTAATACTTTGAAGAAATTCAATCTACCTACATAAGGGTCTGCCATTGTTTTAAATACTAAGGCAGATAAGTCACTACCTTTTTCCTCTGCTACCTGTGGTGCTGGTACAAAATTAATGATATTGTCTAGAAGTAAATCAATACCCATGTTATTGGTAGCAGATCCACAAAATACTGGAGTAATTTTATTTTCTTCTATCCCAGAGCGCAAGCCAGTAATTAATTGCTCTTGTGTTAGATCTTCTCCTTCTAGATAAAGCATTAATAATTCATCGTCACATTCTGCAATAGCTTCAATTAAGCCTTCTTTAAAGTTATTAACCTGTTCAGCCATATCCGCAGGTATATCAGCAATTTCTGACGCACCGTTCTTAAAATAGTAGGCTTTATTTTGAAGTAAATCCACAATGCCTTTAAACTCCTCAGCGGCCCCGATAGGCAACTGAAGAGGCACAATATTGACAGCAAAAGATTCTTTTAACATGTCAAATGCCTTATAAAAGTTCGCATTTTCCCGATCCATTTTGTTAACAAAAATCATTCTGGGTAGGCTTAGTTCATCTAAGAAATCCCATACCACTTCTGTTTGAACCTCTACTCCAGCTACTGCACATAAAGTAACTAAACCACAGTCAGCAGCACGTAAAGTCCCCTTTACTTCTCCCACAAAATCAGAGAAGCCAGGTGTATCTAAAATATTGATTTTATGATCTTGCCAAATACAAGGTGTCAAAGAAGAATTAATACTTACTTTTCTTTTAATTTCTTCAGGTAGATAATCAGATATAGTGTTGCCGTCATCAACTTTACCCTGTCTAGTCGTTAATCCCGCTTTGAATAACATTGCCTCAACTAAAGATGTCTTACCTGCTCCACCATGAGAAACTAATCCGATATTTCTCAGTTTACTAGTAGGATAATCTTTCAAAATATTCCCTCCGTTCTATTAATGTCTATTCCAAACATAGTGAAGTACTATGTATTTGGCTAACCATTTGGAGCGAAAAGCTATTTGAAGTTAATTCCTTTTAGCAGTTATTATCTAGTTGATAGTTATTAATTACTTATATATTTAACCAAATATTTGAAAAATCCTGCTTAATAATAAGAAAGATTTTATTGAGATAAACTCTTATCTATGGTAAAATTAGAAAATAATGGTGTCAGGAGGGAAGTATAATGAAGTCTGGTATTCATCCTAATTACAAGACGGCAATTGTTAAATGCTCCTGTGGGGAAACTTTTGAAACAGGTTCTACCAAAACACAGCTTAACGTTGAAGTATGCTCCAAATGTCATCCATTTTACACAGGCGTTCAAAAGCTTGTGGACACAGCTGGTCGAGTCGAAAAATTCAAGCGTAAATATAACTTAAGAGCTAATTAAATTATAATCATTAATGCATTTTTATTTTTAAGAGCCTATTATGTTATGGGCTCTTTTTCTTTTTTATATCATCCCCAGTTTTTCCAAAAAAAAACATTACATTTTATTTCTTTTTAACGCATACAAATTTCTTGATATATGTTCTATTAAGATAATAAAAAATGGGGGCATCATATGAAAAAACAGTCATTTTTCCTAGGGGCAATTATTTTGGTGATTGCTAGTTTTATTAATAGAATAATAGGTTTTGTCTACCGCATATTAGCTGTACGTCTAGTGGGAGCAGAAGGTATAGGACTATATGAGATGGTATTCCCTGTATATATTATGGTATTAGTACTGGCAACCGCCGGATTTCCCTTAGCAATTTCTCGCCTTGTGTCAGTACAAATGGCTAAAAACAATATTGCTGCAGCCTATAAAATATTTAAAGTTTCTCTTTTCTTTTTATTCTGTTCTGGACTTTTTTTCAGCTTTGCTCTTTATTACCTGTTACCTTATCTCCTCGATTTTGCTTTTCAGGATGATAGAGTCTACCTTATTTTTAAAACTATGATCCCTGCAATATTTATTATCAGCGTTTCATCAGCATTTAGAGGATTTTTTCAAGGCCTTCATCAAATGTGGCCCACTGCTCTAACTCAAACTATTGAACAATTAGTTAGAGTTTTTATTGGTCTTAGCTTAGCAGTCTACCTGATACCTCGTGGAATTGAATATGGTGTGGTTGGTTTAGCTGTGGGAATGGTTATGGGAGAAGTAATTGGCTTAGCATTTATTGTTCTTATCTATTTAAAGAAAAGACCCGTCTATGTACCCGGGGGCGAAAATATATCTCTCTTTTATATTTTAAAGGACATCCATCATTTATCAGTGCCAATAACTATTACTAAAACTTTTGCTACAGTTATATTAGCAATTGAAGCTATGCTGCTGCCAAAACGCTTAGCAGTAGCTGGTCTTAGCTTAAGAGAAGCAACTACGGTTTATGGACAGTATTCGGGTATGGCCTTGTCTCTATTAGTCCTACCTACCATACTAACTATTTCCCTGGCCGTTACTTTGGTTCCAGCAATTGCTGAAGCCCATGCTCAGAGAAATCGTTATGCTATCAGTACTCGAGTTCATAATTCCATTAAACTAACAATCTTAGTAGGAATCCCCAGCAGCATTGTATTTTACTGTTTCGGGCCTGAGATAACCTCCTTATTATTTAACAATCAAGATTCAGGATATATGTTAAGAATTCTGGCGCTAGGTGGAATTTTTTTATACTTACAGCAAACTACCTCAGGAATATTACAGGGTTTAGGGGAAGTAAGAGCAATTCTTCAAAACACCTTGATTGGCGGTTTGGTCCGATTAGGCGGGATATATTACTTAACAG
>JAWSUQ010000218.1:0-5320 GCA_033549265.1 Bacillota bacterium | reverse complement strand
AACCGCCAAGTACCGAACGGTATGCTTGGTGGTGTGAGAGGACGGGAAATAAATTAATTATTTCCCTCCTACTCGATTTTAGAAGATTTATATGTAATTGAAAATAAGCAGGAAAGTTTGGAGTAGCTGTCGAAAAAGGATAAATGAAACTAATAAACAATATTCTGATTTGGGGTGGAGAAATTGACAGCAAGGATTAAGCTGAAGGTGTTTTTTTTATGCTTTTTTATGGCTTTGTCAATAGGTATGGCTTTTGCAACTGAAGAAGCAACAGTAGAGGGGAACACCCAGTCAAATGAAATATTAATAAAAGTAGGTCTAGCTAAAGAGTTGACTAGCGTTGTGACGAGGATAGATGAAGGTCAATATCGTATTCGCGATGCTGCCACCGGATTACCTATATTAACGATAACGCAAGGTGATACCCTGCAATTTAACAAGGCTGGAACAAGTATACAGGTAATATTAAACGGATCTAATCAAGGGAGTTATAAAGGTCCTATGCTAATGGAAGCAGTTGATAAGACTCAGCTTAATCTATTTAGCTTCCGAAATGTTAGATATAGAGATGACTTGAGAATTTTAAATGATGACTTGTTGGTTGCCGTAAATGTATTAGATATAGATAAATATTTATATGGTGTAGTCGGCCCAGAAATGGGACTATTTGCTCCAATTGAGGCCTTAAAAGCCCAGGCAGTTGTATCAAGAAGCTATGCTCTAAATCTATTACGCTCAACAAATAAATGGGATGTGGGAATTGATACTGCTACTCAGGTCTATCATGGCTACAATGCTGAAACCCAGGTTAATGCTGATAAAGCTATCAAAGCAGTGAATGAAACTAGAAGACAGGTTATTTATTATGATTTTAAAAGTGGCGTTAATAACAAGCCGATAGCTGCCTATTTTCACGCTAATGCAGGGGGGCATACAGAAAATAGTGAAAACGTATGGCTAAACCCTGTACCATATATAAAAGCTACTCCATCTCCATATGACAGCTATGCTTTAGACTATCCAAACCAAGACAATAAAGGTTGGCCTGCCAGCTCATATAGCTGGACTGTCAGCTATAGTAGAAGTCAGCTGTTAGATTTAATTGGTCAGTGGAATACTAATCAAAGTCAAAGAGGTGCTTTAGAGGAGATGGTTCTAGTAGGGCGGCTAGAAGATATCAAAGTAAACCGGGAACAGCGAGATTCCACAGAGGAAACTTTATCTAGGAGAGTAACTAGGATTGACTATGTTGGTTCAGAGGGTACAGTTAGTCTCTGGCGAGAGAGAAATCGAACTTTATTTGGTATTAAAAGTACATTGTATGACATTAGGCTTGATTCTCAGTTAGCCATGCTCAACGGCAACGGCATTATAACCACGATTACCAGGGGACTTGACCTAATAGGCATCGGTAGTAGGGGTAATGTTCAGAGCGCTAATGCTAGCCAGGAGGAATATTATGTATTAGGGGCCCAAGGTAAAATTAGCACTATTCCAAAGATTTTTCAGCAGGTTACAATAGAAGGCAAAGGTCATGGCCATGGTTTAGGAATGAGCCAGTGGGGAGCCATGGGAATGGCTAATGCTGGGTATAATTATCAAGATATTATCCAACACTATTATAACCAAGGTAAAAATGATGGTATACTAGTTATGATGGAATACATTATCCAGTAGTATAGGAGTATAATAATGAAGCTAGAGGAATTTGATTATTATTTACCGGAAAATTTAATAGCTCAGACTCCAATAGAGCCTAGAGATCACTCTAGGCTATTGGTATTACATAAAGACTCAGGATGCATAACTCATCATCAATATTTTAAAGAAGTTATACAGTATCTCAGACCAGGCGATGTGCTGGTTTCAAATAATACTAAGGTTATTCCCGCCAGGCTGTTTGGGATAAAAGAGGACACAGGAGCCAAAGTGGAGGTTGTCCTTTTAACAAGAAGGGACAAGGATAACTGGGAGGCACTAGTAAAGCCCGGAAAAAAAGTAAAAATAGGGACGAAGCTTATTTTCGGAGATGGCTTATTAATGGCAGAGGCTATAGAAACAACCGAGGTAGGGGGAAGAATTCTCAAATTCACTTACGAAGGAATATTTGAAGACTTATTGGATAAGCTTGGAATGATGCCCTTGCCTCCTTATATATCTGCTCAGTTGGAAGACAGAGACCGATATCAGACAGTCTACGCTAAAACCAGTGGCTCAGCAGCAGCTCCTACAGCGGGACTACACTTTACTCCCAAATTAATTACTGATATTAAAGCTCAAGGAATAGGCTGGGTTGAAGTTTTGTTGCATGTAGGCTTAGGAACATTTAGACCTGTCAAAGCTGAAAATATAGAAGAGCATGAGATGCACGCAGAGTTCTTCCAAGTTACCCCCCAGGCCGCCAGCATTATAAATGAAGCTAAGGCTAAAGGCGGAAGGATTATTGCAGTGGGGACAACCTCAGTCAGAGCTTTGGAATCAGCTGCTAATAACGGGCAAGTAACGGCAACGGAGGGTTGGACTGACATCTTTATCTATCCAGGCTATAATTTTAATATTATTGATGGGATGATTACCAACTTTCATTTACCCAAGTCCACCCTGTTAATGTTAATTAGTGCTTTAACTAACAGGGAAATGGTTATGAAGGCATATGAAGAAGCTACCAGAAATGAGTATCGCTTTTTTAGCTTTGGCGATGCCATGTTAATTATATAGGAGGCAAGAAAATGTTTAGTTACCAGCTAATTAAAGAGTGTGCTCAGACAGGTGCAAGATTAGGGCAAATAGCTACTCCTCATGGGATTATTAATACGCCAGTTTTTATGCCTGTAGGAACACAAGCCACTGTTAAAACTATGACACCTCATGAGTTAAAGGATTTAGGAGCTGAAATAATCCTCAGCAATACATATCATTTATATTTGCGTCCAGGAGATGAGCTGATTAAACAGGCCGGTGGGCTTCATAAATTTATGAATTGGGATCGACCGATTTTGACAGATAGTGGTGGTTATCAGGTATTTAGTTTAGGGCCCTTGCGGAAGATCACTGAAGAGGGTGTTACCTTTAAATCCCATATAGATGGCTCTACCCACTTTATTAGCCCTGAAAGGGCAGTGGAAATTCAAATGAACTTAGGTTCAGATATAGCCATGGTATTTGATGAGTGTCCACCATATCCTTGTACTTGGGAATACGCCAAGAACTCTTTGGAGCGTACTACCCGATGGGCCAAGCGCTGTAAAGAAGCCCATAATAGAACTGATCAAGTGCAGTTTGGAATTGTCCAGGGTGGGGTCTTTGAGGACCTGCGCCAGCAAAGTGCTAGTGAGCTAATAGAACTAGATTTTCCAGGGTATAGTATAGGTGGACTTAGTGTAGGAGAACCAAAGCCAATTATGTATGAGGTATTAGACTATACAGCTCCTCTGTTACCAAAGCATAAGCCTAGGTATCTAATGGGTGTAGGTTCACCAGATTGCCTATTAGAAGGAATTCATCGGGGCATAGATATGTTCGACTGTGTTTTACCCACTAGAATTGCTCGCAATGGTACAGTCATGACAGCAAATGGTAAGGTTGTAATAAAAAATGCTAAGCATGCTACAGACTTCGAACCTCTTGATACAGAATGTAGCTGCTATACCTGTACTAACTATTCTAAAGCATATATTCGACATTTATTAAAGGCAAATGAGGTTTTAGGCATCAGATTAACTACTATTCATAATATTGCTTTCTTATTAAACCTGATGAAAGGGGCCCGAAAGGCTATTAAAGAAGATCGATTTGGTGATTTCAAGAAAAAGTTTTTTGCTAAGTATGACGGTTAGAGGTCACAGGAAAAATTTAATTATAAAGAAGGGTTTACCATAATAGCTAGCGAATATTAACAATATACTAATATTTTATAGTAAGGAGGTATTTAAGTGGAAGGACTACAAGGAGCATTTTTATATTTGATTGTTTTCTTTGCAATTTTGTACTTTCTGATGATTCGTCCTCAGCAAAAGCAGCAAAAAAAGAGACAAGAGCTTTTAAGTGGGTTAAAGGAAAATGATAAGATAATAACAATTGGTGGTCTCTATGGTACTATTACTAAAATAGAAGACGAAGTGGTACACCTACAGGTAGCTGAAAATGTTAAGCTAAAATTCACCAAGCAAGGGATTGGCCAAGTGGTAGAATAAGGGATACAACACAAACGACAAAAAGACCTAAAATTAGGTCTTTTTTTCTGTTTAATTAGACGTAGGTTCTTATAAAACGACGCTTATCGCTAAAGGATAAAAGGATAGTTTGTCCAAATAAATAGAAGTACAATATTTTACAGTGAGGTGGGTTGTTTTATGGAATTGACTATTGCTCGTGGATTTGACAAATTTGTCGTACAGGTAAAACATCTCTATTCTAAATTAGGTTTAGCCATGAAACATGAACAACCTAAATTAGAGGCTGATAGCTGGTTGGACTACAAGCTAGAAAATATTTGGGAAATCGAAGAAAACAATATTTTACAGCATTATGAGCGGTTAGGGGTGGATTAAAAGTGGATTTAGTGAAAAAAGATAATGAGTTAACTGTTTTACGAGGCGAAATATACCAGATAGACTTAGGTAAAACTAAGGATAACGAAAATTTAGTAAGGCCGGTACTAGTTATTCAAAATGATGTTGGAAACCGACTATATGATTCAGTCATTGTGGTGCCACTGTCGCCAAAGCTTCGGACTAAACGCTTATTTGTCAGTGTTGGCATTAAGCCATCAGAAGTTCCTGGATTAGAGGAGGAGCACGTAGCATTATTTTTTCAAATAAGGACAATAGATAAAAAGAAGTTTAGTAAGGAAGGTTATTTAGGAAGAATTGAAGCAGCTACTCAATGGCAGGTTGATGAAGCTATTAAACTAAGCTTAGGTATTAGCACCCTTCAACGGATTCACAGCAGAAGAAAAGCATGAACATAGGCCAGTTTTGTTACTGGTCTTTTCTAGTTCTTTACATGAATAGGGTAATGTTGTAAAATGAAATTTGTTGAAGATAAAAAATATGTAGGTGACTAATTATGCTTAAGCTTGACGTGGCAGTTGTCAAAACAAATAAATATGCTAGCTCCAAAAGCGGAGATACTGTAGAGATTGTTGAACGGGCCAAAGGCGGCGTTTCAATTATTATAGCAGACGGACAAGGAAGCGGTCGCTCTGCCAAAATCACCAGCAATTTAGTGGTGACCAAGGCAATGAGCCTTTTATCGGAGGGGGCTCGAGATGGGGCTGTAGCTAGGGCAGCCCATGACTTTTTGTATACCGTTAAAAATG
>JAWSUQ010000217.1:0-5357 GCA_033549265.1 Bacillota bacterium | reverse complement strand
CCCCGTTACTTAGTTTTATGACATCAGCCTTTAATCCATTAGAAATATCAGTAGTCAACTGTGTCAGTTCTTTTTCATCTTTTGCCAGTAAAGACAACTGTTTCCCCCCTAAAAGTCTATCTTTTGTAGTTGATACATAAGCTAGTATCTCATATTTAGGATTCATTGTTTCTTCTCGACCCATTCTAATTACCACCTAACATTTTTGTTTTCATAACTGCATGACTTTTCTTTGCATTCTCAAGCAGTGGAGCATTTTTTATTGTATCTAGTAGCTTTTGCTTATTCTTAATAATTGGTATCAATGCTATGACAATTCTTCCTTGTTCATAATCCTTTCTGGTAAAGCTATATCTTTTAACGCCAAGTTCTCTAGTTACATCAAATAATATTGCTTGTCTCTGACCAAAATTATCTAAAGTAATTCTATAATGTTCCTCTTTAGGGTAAATCACAGCTGCCAAGCCTTCTTCTTCAAACATTTTTTTAGGGTTTTCCATACCAATTAGATTAGAAACAAATATGCCATCCACGTATAAATTGTTTCCTTTAAATTCAATCCTACCTTCTTTTACATCTGCAATATCAATAACCTGTTTTCCTTTAGTAAAGCGGGAAATAAGATAATAAACTATTAAACCTACTGCAGCCCCAACAACTACTTCAATCCACATTTTTTGTTTTAAAATTTCCATTGCTAAAGCTGCACTAAATGATGTAATTAATGAAAAGTAATTTCTTGACTCAAAAGTCTTTGCAATCCCGTCAATGTAAGCATCACCTCTAAAGGTAAACTCTGTGTTTTCCAAGCTATTTAAGCTACCCCTTTCTGTTTTACGAACTTCTCTAAATTGTTGTATTGCTAATGTTAAAAACGTCACCGCAATAAAGTTCTTAGTCATAATTGCTGGAATTATAAATGCACCTAAAGCTGAGGCAACGGCACCTAATACGGAGTGTATCAGATATCCATTAGGATAGCTTGGATATTGTCTGTAATCCTGCTTAATAGACAGTAACCTACTTAATGTACCTATAAATGTTGCCGTTATAATAAGAGCTAGATGCTCGGGAGAAATCATTTCACCTTTCACTATTTACTCTCCTTTTTTAATTAAGTTTATTGTTTAGTTTTCTAAAAATTTATTAAATATATTCAAATTGTTTAATCATCGAGGCATCATATAATTGATAAGCTTTATGAAAACATCTTCAATTATTCTCAAGTTCTTCTTTGTATTGTAGTAGATTATATTGCACATTTGCATTAGTATATAAATAAAGAGTCTCTGTAGGACTGCAATAAATTAACCTCTGTTTTGAAAATCTCCTAAAGGGATAGGGCTGTAGATATACATTTTTTATAAACTGTGCCACTAAAATAGTTGAAAAAGTGGGAGAGTGTGGCTACCACATGAATTTAGTAGAATCTAGCTTTTGAGGTTAAACTAGATAAATATTTACTGCCAAAACTAGCTGCAGTTCTCCATGTTTCTGACAAACTTTATTGCATAAATAAAAAGTTGTTAGCAAACATGCGTTTCAATTGAGAATGAAAATAAACTGAACTAAGCAGAAAATCACCTCCAAATTTGTAGGAGGTGATTTTTTTCTGTTTATCTAACCATAAGTTGTCTTATGTTTTAATTTATGAGAATTTTTTTGAACATTATATTTTTCTTATGAAATTCGACAAAATTGATAGAATAATAAAGGAATTTGTCGTATAATGTAGAATAAAAAACCATAGGACAATGATCCTAGGACTTTGCAAAAAAATAAATATAAATAGATAAAGGCAAACTGCTTGAAAAAGCAGGACGCAAAGCTATGGGTCTAAATTCTAAAGGTGATGCTTTAAGAATATGATTGCCAGGTTGCCAAGCATTTTTATTATTGGTAGCCATAATATGTGGTCTATTTTTTTTTGTGTTCTTTATCAACAGATGACTTCTAATAATTCAAAACAGTTTGAATTCTATGACTAAGATTAACGAATATTCTATGAGAACTGATGAAGCTATTCATGAACTTATAACAGACTCAAAGGAATAAGTGATTCTGCAAATCAATTATCCGTAGTTAGTAAAGAACTTGCAATACTCTCTTAAAAGTTTATAGTAAATTAAAAATTTAAGAATATAAATGAGTTTGCAAAGCAATAAAACTGAATAACAATAACTAATTAGCCAGTTTATTTGACAAAAGAGCCTTAATAAAACTATAAGATATTGGACCAGGAGTTCTAGAATTGAGGAGATATGATAGTAAAGTATAAATTTAAAGAATGGGGAATATCATATATGATTCCCTTTACACTAACATTGATTATTCTTATTGGAGGAGCTTTTTTATTTATATTTATTCGTGACTATAATAATCATGAAAAACTTATTAAAGCTAATGCAAAAGAAATTGCTAATGGAGTCATCGCAGTTCGTAGTGTTTTTGCCTCTAATCAAGATCGTATCAATAAAGATAGCAGTGGAAATTATGAATTTAAACATTTAAATCCAGCTGCTGCAGCTAATCAATACAATAAGATTATAAATGAACTTAGTTTTGTTAAAATAAAACAGACAAGTAATTTATATAGAGTATCAGAAAACTCTCCAGATGAATGGGAAATCAAAGCTTCAAATCTTTTTGAAACTAATTCTGACTTGGAATTTATTGACGAAAAAATTAAAGAACCAACTCCTATATATAGGTATGCTGTTCCCCTTTATATAGAGAAGGAATGTCTAGAATGCCATGGGGGGCCTAAGGGAGAAATTGACATTACAGGCAATCCTAAAGAGGGATACAAGGTAGGAGAATTAAGAGGAATAATTAGCATTACTATTCCTTTAGATAACTTTTATGTTAAACTTTTTGAGCAACTTTTATTGTTTATTGGAATAACACTAGTAATTGTTTTTTGTACTTGGATAGCAGTACTAAAAATTGTTAAAACCCTTCAAAAAACTGCTAATACTGATCGTTTAACGCAAGTTGATAATAGAAATGCACTTTACACAAATTTAGATCAGGAAATATTTTGGGCTTCTAAAAGGCGAGTCCCTCTTTCTATAATAATGATTGACATTGATTACTTCAAAAAAATTAATGATAATTACGGTCATTTGGCTGGAGATAAAATACTTAAAGAATTGACAGAAAAAGTACAAAGCCTTTTGAGAGAAGGAGATACATTGGCTCGTTTCGGGGGAGAAGAGTTTATTATTCTTGCACCAAATACTGATAAAAAAGGTGCGTATGCCTTATCAGAGCGAATTCGAATAGCAGTTGAAGAGACTAGCTTTTTCTATGAATCAGAACAAATTCCTGTTACCATAAGCATTGGAGTTGTTTCAAACTCACTTCATATAGATTTAAATACTAATAAAATTCAACAAAAACTATTAAAACAGGTGGACGAAGCACTTTATTTAGCTAAGGAAAAAGGTAGAAATAGAGTAGAAATTTTATCATTTAGCTACTAATTTATTTTAATATAGGTTTCGGTATCCTACCTTCTTATTTCTTGCTTTTTATATACTTTTTTAGACAGGGGGACTGCAGAAATTGACTGTGCAGAAAATGGCACACAAGGACCTAATGCCTTATATTCAATTTTTTGAAAATAACTCAATAATAATGCTATTAGTCAATGATGAAAACGGGAAGATAATAAACGCCAATTTAACCGCTCAGAAATTTTATGGCTACTCCAAAAAAGAATTCCTCTCTAAGTATGTTTGGGATATCAATTCTATCGGAAAAGAAAGGTCCTTAGAGAAGTTAAAAGAGCACAGACGTCAAGGACAGTTGCTTGTTCAAGATAAACACCATTTGGCTAATGGTGAAATTCGTGACATAGAGTTACATACTTGTAGGGTTCAAATTGGAGGTAAACCAGTTTCTTATTGTATAATCCACGATGTCACAGAACGAGTTAAAGCGGAAAAGCAAGTTAACTATATGGTTTACCATGATCAATTGACAGGTCTACCAAATAGATATGCATTAAAAGAATACATTGACCAAGAACTTATTTTAAAGCAAAAAATAGATAAGTTCGCTGTTCTTTTTATAGATTTAGATAGGTTTAAATTAATTAATGGTACTTTTGGTCATAGTTTTGGTGACCTTGTTTTACTTGAAATATCTAATAGACTAAGAGGAATTTTTCCAGAAAATAAAGTAATCTTTCGTTATAGTGGCGATGAATTCCTAATAGTAATAAAAAATACTTCAGAAGCAAAAATTATAGAATCGACAGAAAAGATTTTGGAAAAATTTTCTTACCCTTTCATCATTAATATGAGAGAAATCTTTGTTTCACCAAGTATAGGGATTTCTATGTTCCCCAAAGACGGAGAAAGTAAGGAAACCCTAATAAAAAATGCGGATATTGCGACGCAGTTTGCAAAAGGAATGGGGAAAAATACATACCAGTTTTTTAGCTCTGATTTTGAAAGGATAAATTCAAGGAAACTAGGGCTAGAAAGTTCTTTAAGGAACGCAGTTAAGAATAATGAGTTCATGCTTTGTTATCAGCCTCAAATAAACTTAATTAATCGCGAAATAGTTGGAGTTGAAGCATTAATTCGTTGGAAACATCCTGAACTAGGATTAATTTCACCTAATGAATTTATACCACTGGCAGAAGAAACAGGATTGATAATACCAATCGGCAATTGGGTATTAAAAACTGCTTGTGAGCAATTGAAAGCATGGCAAATGAAGAATCTTCCCGTTAATCGGGTTGCTATAAATGTTTCTGAACGGCAGTTGCAAGTTCAGGGTTTTGTGCAGAATGTTAAAGAAATGCTTGAGCAATTCGGTTTAAAGCCAGAACATTTGGAGATAGAAATTACGGAAAGTATTATGCATAATACCGATGAAATAGAACCCGTATTAAAAGGTTTAAAAGACATTGGTCTTAGAGTTTCAATAGATGACTTTGGTACGGGTTATTCTTCTTTGTCATTATTAAAGCATTTACCAATTGATACATTAAAAATAGATCAGTCCTTTACAAAAGATTTGGTGATTGATTCTAAAGCGACTGCTCTTGTGGAGACAATAATAAGTATGTCAGAAAGTTTAAACTTTGAAGTTGTAGCAGAAGGTGTTGAAACCGAGGAGCAATATAGTTTTCTTAAAAGGAAAAACTGTAGGCTTGGGCAAGGTTACTTGTTTAGCAGACCATTAAATTCAGAAGAACTATTAAGGCATATTTCTGGTTAATAGTATACTTACCGCAGTGTTTAGTTCTAATCATTTGTGTTGAATTGAGCTTTTCTGTCCTTTAAAGCGTTTAATCTAAAATATACAAAATTCGAGCGACAATAATACCCAAGTTGACGTAG
>JAWSUQ010000216.1:0-5367 GCA_033549265.1 Bacillota bacterium | reverse complement strand
GATGGGGAGGTAGCGGTGCCCTGCACTTGCAATCCGCTGTAGCAAGGTTGAATTCCCAAGTTGAGGGTTAATTTTGTAAGGTCTGGCTTAAACAAGTGGTGTAGACGATTGGGTCCAACGCAACAAGACATCATAAACCCCGTCAGGTCCGGAAGGAAGCAGCGGTAAGTGATAAATCTCGTGTGCCGTTGGGTGGCCTGGTCCGAGCTAACTATTTAAGTAACGCTTGGAAGATTAATTCGATATTGGGTGCACGGCCAATAATTATTTAGCAAATAGATGGTAGAGATACCGTCTTTTTTTATTTGTATTCAGTCTTTCTTCCTTTTAATAATGAAGGAGATAGCCTATTTTTGGCGAAGAAAATATGATTAGAGTTTAGTGAGGTGTCATTAATGGCCTATTTTGCCCTATACAGAGCTTGTCGTCCCCAGCAATTCCAACAGATAGTAGGACAGGATCATATTAGTCAAACTTTAAAAAATGCCGTGGTGCAAAATAGAGTGGCCCATGCTTATCTTTTTTGCGGACCGCGAGGCACGGGCAAAACAAGTACAGCAAAAGTATTAGCAAAGGCTATTAATTGCTTAGAGGCACTGAATGGGGAGCCTTGTAACCAGTGCTATATGTGCTTAGGAGTTAATAATAGCTCCTCATATGATATAATAGAAATTGACGGGGCCTCTAACCGAGGTATTGATGAGATTAGAGATCTAAAAGAAAAGGTGAAGTTTGCTCCTACTGATGCTAGATACAAGGTGTATATTATTGATGAGGTACATATGCTGACGACGGAGGCCTTTAATGCCTTGTTAAAAACTTTGGAGGAGCCCCCTAACCACGTGGTCTTTATATTAGCAACTACTGAGCCTCATAAGGTTCCTTTGACAATTATGTCTAGGTGCCAAAGGTTTGACTTTCATCGCATGACTATAAATGTGATATTGCAGCATTTGGAAGAGATATGTAAATATAATAATATAGTAATTGACCAAGATGCCTTATTCCAAATTGCTAGAGCTGCTGAAGGCGGAATGAGGGATGCCCTCAGCCTGTTAGACCAGGCTATTACTTTTGGGCAAGAGCACATTACTTTAGAAACTGTGACAACAGTTATTGGTACTGTTAAAGATCAAATATTTTTAGATTTTGCTAGTAGTATCCTGGCAAAGGATGCCAGTGAAGCAATCGGCATCATTAACACAGTGGCTGAAAGCGGTAAAGACTTAGGGCAATTTCTATGGGGATTGATGGAGCACTTCCGTAATTTGCTCTTGATTAAAAGCAGCCAAAAGAGAGATTTAGTATCCATAGGCCCGGATTTAGTAGAAGCATTAACAGAGCAGGGGGCAAAATTTTCTCAAGAAGAGCTATTTAATGTAATTGAAGTTCTGGCTCAGCTTGAAAAGGAGTTGAAATGGGCGGTCAACCCCAAAATACTGATTGAAACTACTACCATAAAGCTATGTAGAGGTATTGGGGGCATATCATCAGAATCATTACTGGATAGAATAAAACAGCTGGAACGGCATCTAGCCCAGTTTGGCACCCATAATATAAGCAATAGAGCAGGTGCTAAGATAACAGCAAAAGGCAAAGAAAATATTGCCGTACCAGCAACAAGTCAAAAAGATACTGGGGGCAGTGCGTTAACAGGCCAAGTATCTGAAGCAACAGTAGTGGCTACGGGATCAAGTACTGCCAGTATACCTAATCAGGGTAGCTTAGGGTTTGCCATCCAGGACGTTCGGGATAAATGGCCTGAGGTAATGGCTATGGTTAAAAAGAAGAAGGTACTGACCCACGCTTTTATGATTGAAGCCAATCCCGTATATCTAGAAGGAAATAAGCTTATTATATTATTTAATGAAGGCTATGGCTTCCACCGGGACAAGATAGAGCAGCCAGAAAACAAAGCAATGCTAGAAGACATATTGCAGAAGGTCTTTAAAGAAAAAATTTCTATTATCTGTAAGCTTAAAGAAAATGACAGCCATGACCAGGATATAAATAAAGCTATTCAGTTATTTGGGGCTGATATTGTAAAGATTCAAGAATAGCTTTACATATAATATATAATAATAAAGAAAAATTTAGGAGGAATGAACTATGGGTTTCGGGAATATGAACAAAATGATGAAACAGGTGCAAAAGATGCAGGCGGATATGGCCAAAATGCAAGAGGAGCTCGCTAACAAAACTGTGGAAGCAACTGCAGGTGGTGGGGTAGTTAAAGTAGTAGCTAATGGAAAGCAGGAGGTAGTATCTATTGAAATTAGTCCTGATGCAGTAGATCCTGATGATGTGGAGATGCTGCAGGATATGGTGTTGGCAGCAGTAAATGAGTCCCTTAGAAAGGCACAGGAAATGGCCGCAAGTGAAATGAACAAAATAACTGGTGGGCTTAAAATACCAGGACTATTCTAAGCTAAAGGACTAGAGTATAATGCATATTTATCCTGAGCCAATTGCAAAATTAATTGATGAGTTTAATAAATTACCGGGAATTGGTCCTAAATCAGCCCAACGGCTTGCTTTTTATCTGTTAAACCGCAAAGAAGAAGATGTAAGTCAGCTGGCTAAAGCAATAGTAGAAGCGAAGTCCCGGATAAAGTACTGCTCAGTTTGCTGTAATCTGACAGAGAAAGACCCCTGTGATATCTGCAATAGTGTTAAGCGAGACGATAGCATCTTATGTGTTGTGGAAGAACCCAGGGATGTTGTAGCCATTGAGAAAGCTAGTGAGTTTAGGGGAAGATACCATGTATTGCATGGCTCTATTTCTCCTATTGACGGAATCGGCCCAGAAGAGCTTAAAATAAAAGAATTACTGGCGCACTTGCAAAAGGTTCCTAGAATAACAGAGGTTTTATTAGCTACGAACCCAAATATTGAAGGGGAAGCAACAGCAATGTATATTGCTCGGTTGATAAAGCCATTAGGGATAAGAGTCACAAGGATAGCACACGGATTGCCTGTTGGAGGCGACTTAGAATATGCCGATGAAGTTACCCTGATGAGGGCCATTGAGGGCAGACGTGAGTTGTAATGTTAGCAGCAGATTACTGCTGCTTTTTTTAATGCATCAATTTAGGGGTTGGCTCATATAGATATATGGAAAAGCCTGCGGGGGGGATTTTCCATTGGAATATATCAAGGGGATATGGCATGACATTAAAGTGTGGCTATTGAAGCTTTGGCGAAGTTTTTTTGTGGTTGAAGAAAAGGATGAGTTAAAGGACAACATCAATAAAGCTAAAGAAGAGTGGGAGTATGCCAAGATGTTTTTTCAGGAAGCTACCGAGCCAGATATAATTGATTATGCAATTTTTCAGTTAGATGCAGCTGAAAGAAAATACATGTATTTATTAGAGCAGGCCAAAATTGCACAAACTAATAAAAAAGAGGTGGAGGCAAATTGATTGATGTAAATATTATTTTTGCGATTTTATTGGCAGTATTCTTGATTTGGATCATAGGGAACATATTATTAAAGCCTATCAAGCTAGTGGTTAAACTAATATATAATTCTATTATCGGTCTAGTGCTTTTACTAGTAATAAATTTTATTGGTGGATTTTTTGGGTTAACTATTGCGATAAATTTGATTACTGTGCTGGTAGCGGGATTACTAGGAGTTCCTGGCTTAGGGCTTCTTGTAATACTACAGTATCTATTAGGATGAAAGTACTCATATAAAAGAAAGAAAATTGACTAAGGCAAATATTAATAAAATTATTAAATTTAACGCTTTTAGCTCATAGATTGACCTGCAAACTCCTATAAAGTATACTTTGGGGTATTAGAAAACTTTTGTGACGAAAATATGTTACAAAAGCTTTTTTCTTTTATAGCTTAAATAAAAAATGTTTGCCTAGGGGCATACTAAAAAAAACTAAAAATGGTAGATAGCATATTGTTTAAGACATCGATTTTACAATACTTATATTAGAGGTGAAAGAGTGGCACGAATAATCGAGGCGTACGTGGGTGAGTATGCTAGTGGCAAAAGTGAAAATGCAGTTAATAGAGCACTGCAGCTAGTTGGTGAAGGTCGGAAAGTAACCTTAGTTGACCTTGACATTGTAGAGCCTTGTTACACGCTTCGTCCTATAAAGAAAGAGCTAGAGGCAAAAGGTCTTGATGTAGTTGCCTGGGAAACTTCAGAAACAATGGGTCTTGGCGAGGCAGGGTCGGTAATAAAACCAGAAATGCGATGGGTTTTAAGGAGAGAAGGGGACATTATCTTAGATATTGGCTACGGGGTAGAGGGAGCTAAAACCCTCAATATCGTTGAAGAAGCAGTGGACAACCCTGACTTAAAGGTATATCTAGTTATTAATATAGGTAGACCAATGACTATGACTGAGGCTGATATTTTAGATTATATGGAAAACATGGGAACTGTTGATGGACTAATTAATAATTCTCATCTGGGTGACGAGACAGATGTAGCTTTTATTCAAGCAGGAGCAAAAGTCGTAGCTTCTGTTGGCCAAAAAAAAGGCATTTCATTAATATTTACAGCAGTAGATGAAAGGCTGGCGGAGGCCATTGGCGAAGTGGATTGCATGGGCAATCCGGTCAGAGTGCTACAAAGATTTATGCCACATACTTTTTGGTAAAGTGGGTTATACCTATTTTATATCTCATCACAAGTATAACTGTTTCTAAAATGCACTAGGAGAAAATCTAGGAGGTGTTTTACCTTATGGCAAATAAGCCAGTAGAAGGTGAAAAAAAGGTATTTATGACAGGTAATGAGGTGTGTGCTTGGGCTGCTTTGGCTGCTGGGGTAGATATTATGTATGGCTATCCTATTACACCGCAAAATGAAATTATGCACTACTGGACTCGGATGGCTCCTAAGTTTGGTAAAAAGTTTTTACAAACAGAAGATGAATTATCTGCTGGTTTTACCACTATTGGAGGAGTACTATCGGGAAAGAAGGCCTTTACTGCAACAGCTGGGCCTGGCAATACCTTAATGCAAGAACCAATTTCCATGGCAGAAATGATGAACATCCCAGCAGTTTTTGTTATTCAACAGCGGGGAGGCCCATCAACTGCAACAGTAATCTACTCACAGCAAGAGGTAACATTAACCTGCTACGGCGGCAATGGAGAAGGTTATCGAGTAGTATACTCTACATCCAATCATCAAGAGCTATATGACTATACAATTAAATCCTTTAACGTAGCTTGGAAATATCGATATCCTACTTTTGTGTTGGGTGATGGTTATCAGGCTAAAATGAGAGAATCTTTAACCATCTATGACCCTGAAGAGAGAGGTATCCAGATGGTAGAGCCTACACCAATCTTAGGGGCACCAGGAACCCCTGGCGTAGATCGGGAGCCTAATCA
>JAWSUQ010000215.1:0-5375 GCA_033549265.1 Bacillota bacterium | reverse complement strand
CTCCTGACAGCATTTGAGCAATACTGTATCCTACTTTACCGGCTCCTATAATAACGGCTCGCATTCAACTCACCTCAAAATATACTTTTTATAGATTACCTTACCCTTTTTGGGGCTTATTGTCAAGCTAGAAAGTAAGCGACAAGAAAGGTAGACCAAATGGTCTACCCCACTTCCTTATCAACAATATTTAATGCTTTTTGTTCTAGTTCTGACAGTTCATTGATTAATTCCTCTATCTCTTCATAAGAAAATCCCTGATTTTTAAAACTAGCGAATTCTGTTCTTACTTCCTCTATACTATGGATTAGCTTGTTTAATAATAATTTTTTAGGTTCTTCTAGTTTTGTTGGCCTTAACTCCAGCTCTGCTAGCCTTTCAGGAGCTTCAGCAGGGATTTGCAGTTGGTCTTCTACTAGCTTGGCAAAGGCAATAGCGCTATCCTCTTCACCATGGGTAACAAAAACTTTTTGAGGTTTCTTTTTAAAATCTGCCAGCCATTTCAATAATGCCCCTTGATCGGCGTGAGCGGAAAAACCTTCTATATTAGAGATGTTTGCTCTAACATTAATATCCTCACCATGAATTTTTACCTGTTTTTCACCGTTTAATAATCTTCTACCTAAGGTTCCATAGGCTTGATAACCAACAAATAGTATTGTTGCTTCCTTGCGCCATAGATTGTGCTTTAAATGATGCTTAATTCTTCCCGCATCACACATGCCACTAGCTGAAATAATAATTGCTCCGCTATTTATCTTATTCAAATTTATAGATTCTTCAGCAGTTCTAGTAAATTTTAGCCCTGGTAATAATAGGGGACACTCATCACTATTTCCCATAAGCTCTATAGTTTGCTCATCATAATAATCAATGCTATTACAAAATATTTCGGTGGCAGATATTGCTAAAGGACTGTCCACAAATATGTTGATCCCCTTTAGCTTTCCTTCTCGTTCTAGTAATGCTAGATAATATAGCAAATCTTGTGTCCGCTCTACCGCAAATGCAGGGATGATTAAATTACCCTTTTTCGCCATAGTATCATTGATTACCTTTAATAACTCTTCCTTCTTGTTTAAATGTCTATGACGAAGTCTATTGCCATAGGTTGATTCAATTATTACATAGTCCGCTTCTTCTATATAAACGGGATCCTTAATAATTGGTTGATTAAAGTCTCCAATATCCCCTGTACACACAACTTTTGTCCAGTCGCCTTCCTCCATACAGTTTAATTCAATTATGGCGGAACCTAAGATATGGCCGGAGTTTCTGTAGACCACTTTTAGTCCTTCATCTAATTTAATTTCTTCGTTAAATTCTATGGGAGAAAAGTAGGAAATGGTATTTCTAGCATCTTCTACTGTATAGATTGGCTCTAATAATGGTTTACCGGATCTAATGTTTTTGCGGTTCTTTCGTTCTACCTCCATTTCTTGGATAAAGCCGCTGTCTGGAAGCATTATTTTACATAATTCGAAAGTAGCTGAGGTAGATATGATTTTGCCAGTAAATCCACCCTTTACTAATTTTGGCAGCAGACCACTGTGATCAATATGAGCATGAGTTAATAGTACAAAATCAATGTCCTTAGGGTCAAATTCAAAGTTAACGTAATTTAACTCCTTGGTACTCTTATCACCTTGGAACATTCCACAATCAATTAAGAGCTTATGCCTGGCAGTAGTAACTAAATAGCATGAGCCGGTTACTGTTCTAGCAGCCCCTAGAAACTTGATTTTCATAGATTTTTCCCCCTAAAATTTAACAATGATTTTTTACAAATCTTTCGATTCGCACTAGCGCTTCTGTAATATTATCTAAGGATGATGCATAGGAACATCGGATATGACCATCGCCCCCTAAACCAAAAGCATTTCCCGGTACTACTGCAACCTTTTCTTCTATCAATAAGCGTTCAGCAAATTCCTCAGCGGTTAAACCAGTAGATTTAATAGATGGAAAGGCATAGAAAGCTCCCTTAGGTTCATGGCACGTTAGCCCAATTTGATTAAATCTTGAAACAATCAGACGTCTGCGTTGATTGTATTGGTTTACCATTTGAATTACATCATCATCTGCATTTCTCAAAGCCTCTAAGGCTGCCATCTGTCCCATTACTGGAGCACACATAATGGCATATTGATGAATTTTCACAATTGCATCTGTAATTTCTTTATTAGCTAAAGTATAACCAATTCTCCACCCAGTCATGGCATAAGCTTTAGAAAACCCATTAAATACTACAGTTCTGTCTCGCATATTAGGAAGACTAGCAAAGCAAGTATGGGCACCTTCATAGGTTAAATCAGCATATATTTCGTCTGAAAGAACTAATAAGTTATGTTTCTCAAACACTTTTGCTAAATCTAACAGCTCCTGTTTTGAATAAGTGGCCCCCGTTGGGTTATTTGGATAGCTTAGCAATATGGCCTTAGTGTTAGGGGTTATCTTATCTGCCACCATTTTTGGAGTTATTTTAAATTGAGTATCAGCTGTAGTTTCGATAGGTACGGGAACTCCACCGGCTAAAATAGTACACGGCTTGTAAGAAACGAAGCTAGGCTCTGGAATTAAAACCTCTTCATCAGGCTCCAGTACAGCCCTTAAAACTATATCAACTGCTTCACTAACCCCTACTGTAACCAGTATTTCATTTTCAGGGTTATACTTTACTTTATATTTTCTAGAGAAGTGCTTAGCTATCTCCTGCCTCAGCTCAAGCAAACCATAGTTAGAGGTATACATGGTGTAGCCTTTTTCTAATGAGTAAAAGCAAGCCTCTCTAATACGCCATGGGGTAACAAAGTCAGGCTCTCCTACCCCTAGTGAAATAACTCCTTTAGTATTGGCAACTAAATCAAAAAACTTCCTAATTCCTGAGGGAGGTAAGTTAGCAACTTTTTTATTAACAAATCCTCCACCTGTCATGGGCTTACCACCAGCCTGCGATCTTCTTCTTTGTCATCAAATATAACACCTTTTTCTTTATACTTTTTCAATACAAAATGAGTAGCTGTGCTTTGCACAAATTCTATTGTAGCCAGCTTCTCAGCAACAAACAATGCCACATCCTTCATAGATTTACCCTCGATTGTCACCGATAAATCATAGCCACCTGACATAAGATAGACAGACTTAACCTCCGGAAATCGATAGATTCTCTCTGCTACTGTATCAAATCCTACTCCCCGTTGGGGCTGGACCTTTACGTCAATTAAGGCAACTACATGTTCATTATCTGTTTTTTCCCAATTTATCATGGTGGTATATTTTAAAATTACCTTCTGCTCTTCTAATTCTTTAATAGCAGTCTCCACCTGTTCTTCTGTTTGACCTAACAACAAACTGATTTGTTTTACATCTACTTTTCCATTATTTTGCAAGATCTGCAAAATATCAATCTTTTCTTTTTCCATTGACAATTCCCCTTTCCTAAATTAACTATGCAGTAAAATAAAAAAACTTCCCATCCCACAAAAGGGACGAGAAGTTACCCGCGGTACCACCCTAATTAACCTTGTTTAAGGTCCTCTTAATCAATGCCTTTAACGGAGCTATCCGAGTTAGCTTACTTTAATTTCTGCTTAACTTACTCATAGGCGGCATTGTAGTAAAAAGCTATGTCGGATTTTCACCATACTCCAACTCTCTAAGATAGCTATTTTATTACTCTCCTAATCATCGCATTTAATATAATATATATTATTAAATTTTATTTTATCATGTGTTTAAATCAATGTCAATAAGAGTTAGTTTTTGGTTTTATTTTCATAATCAAATACTTTTTTCTCCCAAGTGCGAATAGTTACCTTCTCCTTGCCTTGAGATATTAAATATTCTGGAAGCATTGGGGTTTTACCATGTCCTCCTGGAGCATTAATAATATAAGTTGGAATGGCTAACCCACTTGTATATCCTCTTAATTTTTCCATTATCTCTAAGCCCTCTTCTACGCTAGTCCAAAAATGTTTAGTTCCAGTAACAGCCTTAGCGTGGAAAATATAGTAGGGTCGAATACGAACCTTTAACAATTCATGATTAAGTTTTTTCATTACATGGGGATTATTATTTATTCCATTAAGCAATACAGCTTGATTGCCAAGTTGAATTCCTGCTTTAGTTAGACGGTCACAGGCCTCTTTAACTTCTGGAGTAATTTCAGCAGGACTGTTAAACTGGGTATTTAGATAAATCGGGTGATGCTTTTCCAGTATCTTACACAGCTTAAGGGTAATTCGCTGAGGTAATGTAACAGGTGTTCTAGTTCCTAACCTGATGATTTCCACATGAGGAATTAACCTTAATTCACTTAAAATCCAATCTAATTGAGAATTTGACAGCATTAAGGCGTCTCCACCTGTCAATAGTACATCGCGGATTTCTTTATTTTCCTTTACATATTCAATGGCAGCTACTAAGTCTTTGGTAGGAGTCATTCGGTCAGTTTCACCAATATTTCTCCTTCTTTGACAATGTCTGCAATACATTGCACATTGGTTAGTTGTATTAATAATTAGCCTATCAGGATACCTTCTTGTTATTGCCGGTGCAGGCTGAGTAAACTCTTCTCCCATTGGATCATCTTTCCCTATTCCATCTCCAAGCTCGTGAATACATGGAATAGCTTGTTTCCTAATGGGGCAATTAGGATTATCAGGATCCATTAGACTGAGATAATAAGGTGAAATAGCCCAGCGGAATTTGTCACCAATGTTGTCTAACTCATTCTTCTCTTCTGCTGTTAAATTAATAAGTTTAACTAGTGTTGCTGTGTCATTAATCCGATGACGCATTTGCCATTTCCAATCAGTCCAGTCATCTTCATTACCGTTAAAAAGCTGTAATAGTTTTGCTTTTGTGGCAGCATTTCTGTCTTTGTTTGTAAAGCCAGTCGGAATGGAATCTTTTACCTCTAAGTAATCAGTAATTCTACTTTTTAGCTCCTCTGCTCTTTTGAGAGCAATCTGTCTCTTATCTTCCTTACTTAAAGATTTTGGCATATATCTCCCTCCTCCTTTTTTTAATAAACCTTTAGGTTAGGGGTATTATATCATGTTACAACATTATATTGCTAGGAAAATAATGTATTTTAATTTTATATCAACTTTTATAGTTGTGATATTTATCATTGATTAAAGGCTCATATGTACCTATAATTACAAATAGCTATTATTTAAGGAGGTACTAAAAAATGACTGCTGCTCAACTGCAAAAGGTTCGCAATGCTATTCAAATAGCCTTTGGTATTTTCTTATTATACTTAGGATGGCGTCTCTATAAATTTACAGAGTATTTTCTCTCTAATGGAACTACTACCTTTATGCCTAGACCATCAGGGGTAGATGGTTTTCTGCCTATTAGTGGGTTAA
>JAWSUQ010000214.1:0-5428 GCA_033549265.1 Bacillota bacterium | reverse complement strand
GCTCTACCTATGATATTTTCCAATTCTCTAACATTTCCAGGCCAATCATACTGTTTTAACATCGATAGAGCTTTATTATCCATGTTATTAACGTTTCTTCCGTATTCACTATTGAATTTATTAATAAATTTTTTTACTAGAAGTTCAATATCCTGTTTTCTATCTCTTAGTGGGGGTATTTGGATAGGAAAAACATTTAGTCTATAATATAAATCTTGGCGAAACTCCCCAACAGCTGACATCTCTTCTAAGTTGCGGTTAGTTGCCGCAATTATTCTTACGTCTATTTTAATCGGCTTTTCTCCCCCTAGCCGAACAATTTCTTGTTCTTGTAGCACCCTTAATAATTTAACCTGAAGCTCCAATGGCAGGTCAGCAACCTCATCTAAAAATAAGGTTCCATTATTAGCTAGCTCAAAAAAGCCCAACTTCCCCTCCTTACGTGCTCCTGTGAATGCGCCCCTTTCATAACCAAATAGCTCCGATTCTAATAAATCCCTGGGAATAGCACCACAGTTTAGTTTAATGAGAGCCCCTGACTCCCGTCGACTACTATGGAGGTGAATAAATTTAGCTATATTTTCTTTTCCTACCCCAGATTCCCCTAGCAATAGTACCGTCGCATCCACTTGGGCTACTCGCAGCGCCACCTCCAGTAGCCTTTCCATAGCCATACTATGTCCAATAATTCCTGCTGCCACAGCTTCACTTTCTTTTTTTAATTGAGAGAGCTCTGTTAAGTATTTATTAGTCAGCTGCTTAGATTCCTCTAGCTGCTGGCGAAGGAGGTTCAGTTCCGTTACATCTCTTAAATTTGTAACCACTCTGGTAATAGCCCCATTATCATCAAGAATTGGATAAGCAGTAGAAATAGTTTGCTTGCCCGTATTAAAGCGTTGCATCACAGTAGCAGGTTCACCGTTCTGCAATACCTTTAAGGTGGCTGAATTATCCATTACCTTTTCCGCCAGCATAGCTTCAAGCCCTTCACCCAAATATTTACTGTTTTTTAAACCTGTTACCCGTTCAAAAGCTGGATTTAGACGAAGAATAACCCCCCTTTGATCTGTTATACAAATGCCATCATGAGAATATTGAATAATAGCATCGAGCTCTTCATTTAATTCTTTAACTAGCTCCAGCTGTTGAGAAACTCTAGCAAGGTCAGAAATATCCTGAAAAACTGCAACAGCACCTATTACCTTGCCTTCTGAAACAATGGGAGTTCTATTAGAAATGAATACCTTGTTACCATGACTTATTTGTTTACTATACTGGGCTTGACCTGTCTTTACCACCTCTAAAAGTCCAGTCTTAGGAAACAATGAATCTACGGGCTTACCTATTGCTTCCTTTATCTTAATTCCTAGTACCCTAGATGCGGCTATGTTAAATAAAGTAAGCTTTCCTTGCAGGTCTATAGCCATTATCCCATTGTGAGTACAGTCTAAAACTGCCTGAAATCTTTCCAAGTGCCTTTGTAGCATTTTACGAAAGCCGTTATTAATTAAGTCAGGGGTGGTTATGCCTAGGTATATTGCATCCTCCGTTACAACAGGTACAACTTCAGTTACTAGCTTCGCCCAATCCTGCCAATGCTCCAATCCTGCCACCGTCAGTTTAGGTTTACTCATAATATGTTTCACTGCAACTTCCCTAATATCCATCAAAGTAGAACGCACCATAGCAGAAAGACGAAGTTCACCCACCAGCTTTCCTTCGACCAAAACCGGCAGATAATCTACATCAAATTTATCCATCAACTCTAAAGCCAACGACACCTTATTGGCAGCCTGCAGCGTAGGCCAATTTGTTTCTACCACAGTGACTTTATCCACTCTCTTTCACCCCCAAACTTAAATGTAACAAATATAGTTTTATTAAAAACCAATAATGAAAATTATTTCTCCTTTTTCCCATTTTCTCCTCTTCTTAATCTGTTAAAAGATTATTATATCAGACTGTCGACTATTGTCATTATTGGTATATAATATCTACTTTCTCTCATATACACAATTAAGGTATAATTAAAATTGAAAGGAGGCAAGTTATATGAAAAAAATTAAAGTCCTATTTATATTTCTTATTATTATTTTCATAATAGCAGTTGGCTCATGCACCATCTCCAGTATGATAGGACCAACTAGTAAGGCAACTGAACTAACTACAGAAGTAAGCCAGGCAGATTTAACAGCCTTAGAAAATACTATTAAGCTGCGACTAGCTAATCAGCTAGTAAAAGGAATGGCCAATGGTGATAGTCAGATAGCTATTGCTTTGGCCCCAGAAGAAATAAGCCCGTTAATTCATGCACAAATCAAAGCTGTTAAGCTTCCTAAGGAGCTGCAACTTGTAGGCAGCAGCTTCACAATCAATAATAAGCAAGGAGCCCTTGAGTTAAGCCTCTTAGCATATAATCGGCTTAAATTAGGACTTACTGTCATATTCAATGCCAGCTATGAAAATGACCATCTGATATTTCAATTGGCTGAATTAAAACTTGGACGCTTCACCTTATCCGATGGTATGACAAGGCAGTTAATTGACTTTGCCACTAAATCCCATGCTCAGGCAAACCCTAACCTCTTCTATGAAAGTAAGGTAAAGGTAGTAGAGCCAGAAATTAGCCTTGGCCCTCCACAACCCATTATCTTCTTAGAGGAAAAAGAGATCCATTTGCCTATTGATTTTATAGATAATAATTTAAGCCTTGCAAATATTTACTTCAGCTCTCCGAATCAGGAGAGTAAGCACGGGGCATTAGTTTTAGAATTTGCTGTAAACACCAAAAGTATCCAGGAACAGCTGCTAAATGAATTAAGAAAGGTAATTCCTCCTCATCTATTCCCTAAGGTAACCACTGGCAGTAAGTTAGCAGAGGAGTTAGAAGTGTATTTACAGGGTAATCCTCTGTTAAACCAAATCCTTAAGTTTAGGTAATATAAAGCGTTTTCGGTCTGCAAATGTGAAGAAATAAAATTATAAAAGCGTAACGATTTTATTAAATCGTTACGCTTTTATAATTGTTAATGTTTACACCTACCACAGCCACCACATGTATGCTGCACAACGAGGGAGAAACAACGAGGACAACGAGCAGGCTCAACTCCTTCTATTACAAACCCACATTGACTGCATACCGACTTTTCTACACTTCCTGAGGATGCCTGTATTTTTTCAGATGTTTGTTCTTTGTTATTTACATTTATTTTTTTCTTTAGGTAGTTTAGCATCAAACCTCACTCCTAATTTTTTATAGCTATATTAGTATTTGTGCTAAGATTCCTCCAAAAAGGAAAGCTAATGCAAGAATTGACAGCCACATAATAGCAGCATGTTTTTTTCCTTGCTCCTTAATAATTATTAAGCCCGAAGCAATACATGGCACAAATAAAGAAATTGTAATTACCGCAATCAAGGTTTGCATCGGTGTCAATGCAAGATCAAATAATCCAGCTGCCCCGAAATCTCTTCTCACAAAACCCATAATGAATGCATTAGCTGCTTCTCTAGGCAACTTTAGCCATCCTTCTGTCAAAGGAGCTAGTGCTACCTGAATAATTTCTAAGAGTCCAGTGACCTGTAGTATTCCTAATGCTAACGCTCCTATGGCAAAAAGCGGACTAGCTTCCTTTAAGAAATGCCACGATTTTGTAGCAGTCTTTTTCAAAACATTTTCAAGCCTTGGTACCCGAAGAGGAGGTAGGTCAATTAATAGATGGGTAGACTGTCCAGGCAATAATCTGTTTAAGATGGTTCCCACTAATACTAAAATTATAAACATAATACCTACATAGGCTAAAGCAAAAGCTGGACCTAAGGTAGCTAATAATGCAACTATTACTGCTATCTGGGCAGAGCAGGGAATAGCTAAGGCTAGCAAGAAGGTAGCAATCCTTCTTTCTCTATCGGATCCCAATAGTCGGGTGGTAATAGTAGCCATCGTTACACAACCAAAACCTAAGATAAATGGAATAACTGCTCTACCGTTCAAACCAATAAATCCTAACGCTCTATCTACCATGGCTGCTACTCTCGGCAGATAGCCTGAATCCTCCATTGCTGATAAGAAAAAGTAAAAGCCTAGTACTAAGGGTAGCAGCAAGCCAAGAATATAGGTAACCGTCATAGTTAATACCCCAAACTCTCCTATGAGCAACGTCCCAATGACAGTTTCTTCAGCAAAAATCTTTCCTACAAGGTCAATGATAAAGGGCGTGTACATTTCTCCCATTATAGTTTCTTCAGTAAGCCCTACCACAGTTTGAGCCACAAACACGGCAATCAATTCGTACATTAAATACATTACAAGAGCTAAAATAGGGACGCCGGTCAAAGGCTGGATCATCCATCTTCCTAACTTTGTACCAAAAGATATGCCAGTTTCTATATGTTTAGTCACGTGTTTTACTACATCATTTACTCTAGCCCGTCTCGCCAGGTATATCTCCTCTCGCTCAGCTTCAGGGTTTAATCCATGCCGCTCAGCTACATGCTGGTCACCTTCTAATATCAATAGTGCTTCTGCTTGGCTTCCTACTCTTTCAAGCAGCTTAGTCAGCCTCTCCTTTAGATCCGGCTCAATATGCCCCACTCTTGCTTTATCAATATGTACTTTAACCTCTTCTAATCCCTTTTTTTCCACTGCTACCGTTGGTATAACCGGTACTCCCAACAAATCACTCAAAAGATCTACATCTATCTCTACCCCGTGCTTTCTGGCCTCATCCAACATGTTTAAGGCCACTACCACTGGTATCCCCATATCTATTACCTGCTGGGTTAAAAACAAGTCTCTCTCTAGATGCACCGCATCTACAACATTTACTACTAAATCAGCTCCCAGGATCACGTCACGGGCTACTATTTCCTCTTGATTAAAAGAAGAAACCCCATATACCCCAGGAGTATCAATAATTACGTTCTTTCCGTACATCCCGTGGGATATATCTAAGGTAGTCCCAGGAAAATTTGATACATCTACATACATGCCAGTTAAGGCGTTAAAGAAAACAGATTTTCCTACATTAGGATTTCCTACCAGTACAACCTTGCGGGCGTCCTTTGGAATATTTATGTGATTGCTTAAGTCATGACAATGCATAGTTTTCCTCCTCTTTATTAAGCTACTGGCTCAATCTTAATCTGACTAGCTAAGCTTCTGCCGATGGCTATTTCTTGCCTGTTTCTGCTGACAATTACTGGACCACCAGGAACTATTTCCTCACAGGTCACAGTAGCCCCAGCTGTAATTCCAAATCTAATAATTTGAGCTCGAACTAATTGATCAGGAATATCCAGAATTTTTACCAGCATTCCTTTTTTACTTTTGTCTAGAGTCATTTTTTCTCCTCCTTGTATTAAATAATTGAAAATAATTATCATTTGCCTTTAATAAAAAATGAAGTTTTTTCCTTCTCTTATATTT
>JAWSUQ010000213.1:0-5461 GCA_033549265.1 Bacillota bacterium | reverse complement strand
GTCATGGGGGAGCTCATGCCGGCGTTAGGTACAATAGTAACGTAAACCGGGAGCCCTTTCTGAGCCAAGTAAATTACTGCCTCAGTAGATTCTACGTCCATAGTCAATGGGGAAACTACCGGACAGTAGTGATGATTGATAAATGGCCGCTCAAAGTAGGCTTCCTTGCTGCCTGCGATGAGATAACCTAACTCTAACACCTGCTCTAAGTCTTCGATGGTAGGTGTATTGCTACGGACTGGCTTCTTACAGTTTTTCAAGGCAGGATAAAACCTAGACAAGCTTATCTGCTTTGCTGGGGCATCCTGGGCTAAGGTAGATATAGAAAACACATCATAGCCTGGAAGCTCATTGATTAAAAACGCTATATCAGCAATATCCTTTGAGGTAGCTCTTCTTACTCTTCCTGTTTTGGGATCGATAATATCAGGAGCAGAACTGCCTGTTACTACTAGTGGGCCATCCTCAGGAATAGTTCGGTCAAATTGAGGATCCTGGGCAATAAAGGTATAAGTGGACCCGAAACCCTTGCGATACTCTTCCACAACGTTTCGAGGAATTTTTACTAATCCGGTTTGAGAGTCAACACTGCAGCCATGCTGCTCGTAGATAGTTCTAGCCTTTTCATTGTGGACTAAAAGACCTACCTCTTGAAGTATTTCTAGAGACGCTTCATGAACTCTTTCTATTTCCGCTTGGGTGAAAAACTTAGTAAATTGCATGGGCGGTCTTCCTTTCTAAGCGTTTTATCTCTGGTAAAGGTTAAAGCTATGGCTTCGCCAAGCATTAGCAAGCTTCAAGCTAGAGGGAAGCCATAGCTTAAGGATTATTACTGTATTCCAGAGTTTTTGTAATTAAGCATTAATGCTTTTTGATAAGGGCTGCCATCCAGTAGGCAGATAATCTAATCTACTAAATCCGTACTCAGTAATTTTAAACTTCTGTACCAGTTGGCCATTGTCATCAAAATATACATCACAGTGCTCAAGCATGCCTACTGCCTTTAATGATTGCAGATGATTAGCGATTAAAGGCCTTTTGAACTGTCCTTCTCCGCCATACTCATCCTTAAGTGCTGCCATAACATCATCCACGGAATAACTGCCATTATCAGAAAGAAAGTGCAGTATTCTGTACCTTAGTGGGAGTTTTTGAGCCATTTTATCTCACGCTCCTTTTATTATTAAACTTTTCTTAGGTTTAACAGTTCTTTTGGGTTTGCAGAAACTAAGATAGTACCTAATGTGATAATTATTGCACCAACAACAAGGTTAGTAGTAATTTGAATATCTGTTAATAGATATCCGAATACAATCGCCCATAGTGCATAAGTGATATTAAAGGCCATAGCTCGGCCTACTCCTGTTGTATTAAGTGCACGGTACCAAGCAAGGTAGGATACTGCTCCCAAAAATCCTGCTAAAGCCATGTATCCTACTGCACTAGTCGTAAATGCATCAAAGAAGATATAAATCCCAGCAAACATTGGCAGAATAAGAACAAAGTACACTACAAAGGAGGTAGCTTGACGAATACCGATAGCTATATCTGGATCAGCCATATCCATTCCATAGGTAGATAAAACCCCTTCCATACCCCAGCCAAAGGTAGCTAGTAGCGATAAACCAAGACCTAGATAAAACATTGGGTAAGCATCACCTTCAGGAGCAACCCAGCTTACGATGATAGCACCAACAATACACATTAATATTCCGGCCCAGACTCGAGGGGTAATCTTCTCTTTTAAGATAAATACAGCCATAATAGCACCTACAGCAGGGTACATAGCAGTAATTGCCAGTGAATAGGATGCTCCCGCCAGCATAATTCCTGCAGAATAGCCTGTCATAGCAATGGGCCCTCCAAATAATGCCGCTAAACAAACAATTTTTCCTGGTCGTGTCTTAAGGGTGCGCAAGTACTCTAGGAACTTCCCAGTAAACAGGTTGTACCAGAACAACCAGAATGCTGCAAAACCGTCGTGCATTGCAGCAGATGCTACTGAAACAGCAATAATTACCTTCAGTACGTCAGACTCAATGGCGAAGGGCATTACTAAAAATGCCATCCCCCAAATTACTCCATCCAGACCCCAAGTAGCACCAGATATAACTCCCCAAAAAAGACCTCTTTTTGCGTGAGATAACTCATGCTGTTCCAGCGCTACCCTTGCATCCCTTTGCCCAGAATTTGTTTCAATTTTCATCTAAATATCCTCCTTATCCCCATTAAATTCTTTTTCTTACAGATTTTTAATCATTTCTCTAATAGCTTCTTTATGGCGTTCGATATATCTCATAAGCTTAACATTGTGCTGCAAATACGCTTTATACTCAAATACGTTGACACTGGTATCAGCATAATAAGCAGTGACATCCCAGTTAACCAGATAGATATTTGCTATTGCCAGCATATCAGGCAGATATTGAAGCTCCGTTTCATTTAATGGGGGTAAGCCGCCTAGTTCCTTTAGTTTTTCTTGATATGCTTTGATGAAAATTCCACATTTATCTATTAGTAGATTACCGTCTGTTTCAGCTTCCCATGAGGAACAGAAATATGCTAAGGCTTCACATACATCAAAAAGTCTTAAATCGATTTTTGCCCAATCGAAATCAAAAACACCTACTGCTTGGTTATCCTTGTATTTAAAGTTACCAGGATGAACATCGCAGTGAATGGGGTTCATAGGCATCTTGGCCAGAGCTTCTTTAGGTATCAGAGTAACTGTCCGTTCAATTACTTCTAAAATATCCTCTAAATTAGCTAAGTAATATTGGTGGAACCTATTGTTAGGTAAATCAAGCTTGGCAAATTCTCGATATTTTGGAGGTAGCGTTGGTACAAACTCCATTATTTTAGGTTCTATTCTTTCAAGTCCCTTTGGATCAAAATCCCGGGTGGCATAGTGAAGTTTGGCCAACACTTCTGCAGAGCTTTTATACTCCTCATCATTCAAGTTATTGTTGTCCCAGGTATACTTATCCTCACCGTCTAGGTAGGTGTAAATAGCAAAATACCGATCAATAGTTTTACCGTTGACCTCCTCTGACAGCTTGACAAAGGTGCCGTCCTCCTTAGTGCGAATAATGGCAGCTGCAATATCTAAGCCATTTTCAATAGCACAGTTGATAAATGAATGCTCAAATAAAATTTCCTGCTCAGTAATACCTACTTTGTACTTTCTGACGAAATATTCGCACTTTTTACCATCTTTAACAGTGTAAACTCCAAAGCTCTTATTTACATAACCACCGAAAATCTGATAAACCTCGGAAACTGTGCCGATGTCATAGTAGGAATTAACAATATCCGCAATTTGACTTCGGTAAAGCAAGGCTTCCATTGTATCATAGAGCTTTACTGCTGCATTTCTCATCTGTTCAATCTGCATGAACATGGCAAGTGAATTTTGCGCACTTACATCTGTTAGGTAAAGCATTCTACTAGTATCCATTGTTTTTCCCCCTTAGATTGAACCAACTAATATTAAGCTTGGTGGGTGAGGGCTGGCTTAGCCAGCCCCTTAGACTGCTTTCTTTTCTTTTGCTTTAGCTTTAATTTCTTTAGTTTCTTCCTCTGCTTCAGCTAGAATCGCCTTTAATCCATCCTGAATATGCTGAGGAAGAGGTTCAGGTTTATAATTTTCTAAGATATTAATGGCTTTTTCATAGGATCTTTCAACAATGTCTTTTCCACCCTGCTCCAACCAACCGTCTCGGTTTCTACGACAAATCAGCTCAGTTTGAGACAACTCGCGGAAATTCTTAAACGTATGCTCGTGGCTAATGAACTCTCCGCCGGGCCCTACCTGCCGGATAACATCCATTGCTATTTTCGCATCACTTACTGGAATCCCCTTAACTGTATGCATAATCATTCTAGCCATCTCATTCTGCATAATTAGTTGGGCATAGTCCCAAGTCAGACCTCCTTCGAGCATTCCTAAACCATATATCATGTTAGACCCTGCTAACGCTGGTAATAAAGCGGTTAAGGTAAACTCGTGAGCTGCTTGAGCATCAGGTAATTTGCTATCAGTCTATCCACCAGCAACCCAGCTGGGAATTAGATAGAACTGACAAAGCTTGGCTACAGCGGAACTAAATAATGCCAGCTCTGGACCACCTACTGAAGAAAGGGTAGTCTTTAAATCCATCATGGCGGTTGAAGTTCCGTAAACTACGGGATAACCTCTTTGGACAAGCTGTGTCAAGGTAATCATACTGAGAATTTCCGCATTATGAGTTACAAGAGTACTAGCTAAGTTAACACAGGTAGTGCCACCTGCTAAGCCCATAGCATTAATTTTTGCTGGTACACCAAGCCTAATGGCCTGAAGCAAAGAGTCAGTAGCCCCTGCTGAATGAAGCAATGGACTAACAGGATCTGTACTGGTGGAAAATAGCGGTCTTTCTCTGAACTTATCTTCTCCTCCAGATACTAAGGCACCCATTTTAAAGGCTGCTCTAATATTTTCAGGGCGGTTCATCCCGATATATGCATGCTTGGTACAATTGTTATAAAAGGACTCGGCCACATGAACCTGACCCACATCGGGATCAACCTCTTCTGGTACTAGTGCCCTTTCAAATACTACAATTTGATCTAATGAATCACACACTCTCGCACAGTCGTCCACATCTTTTTTAGTGGGCCTTCGCAACTCTCTCGTATATGGATCTATTAGCTTCACAGCTTCACCGAAGTTAACAAATCCTGTCCTGGTTCCTTCACAATACCAATCGTTTTCTGGGTTTCTACCACATGCTCTGAATACGCTTGGAGTAGAACGGATAGCATCCTCGACTAAGTGAGCAGGAATCTTTACGATATGAGTTTCAGGATCTACTTTACATCCATGACCATAAAAGATTTCTCTAGCTTCAGTGCTTTCAACCTTCACGCCGATATTCCATAAGACATCTAATGTAGCATAATGAATATCAAATAGTTCATCTTCTGTAAACATTTTTAGACCAATTCCCTCGGACCGAGTAGAACCGGCGTGTAATCCTCTTGCCAATACCTTTCACCTCCATTATTAATTACTAAATAAGTGCATAAATCATTATGACTATTTATCTCACCCCCAGCCTTATGGCAATTTCTCTTAACAGAAATTCTAAAATTGCAATTTCTGTGCCATAAAAAAACATCCGGAATAAATCCGGATGGGGAGTAAGGAAATACAGTAAAATTAACAATAGTGCGAAAGTTGACTCAAATCCAAATTCATTTGTGTCTAAGTCACATTTGATTTAATTAAGTTGTTTTTGAGTCACTTAAGTCCTTTTCAGCATTTCCACAGTATTTTCTTATTAGTCTACTTGCTTTGCTTTGGCTTGTATTGAGAGCCTTAGCTACAGCATATGAACTGCCGTACTCTTTGTAGGCTTTTTCCACCAGGTTTTTTTCCACTTCATTCAAGGCATCTTCTAATGGTACTTTAGCGGGCAAC
>JAWSUQ010000212.1:0-5465 GCA_033549265.1 Bacillota bacterium | reverse complement strand
GTGATATTTTGCCAGGTGAGGAAAGGTTAAGTATTGACATCTTATCTCCTGATAAAGTGACGGAAAAGGCGGAAGGGATTGGGGTAGCAAAGGCTAACAATACAATTCGCGGTACTATTGCATTAGGCGTTTTGGCAGGGGCTTTTATTGCTTTTGCCGGTGAATTTTATACATTAGCGGTGTTTGATACTGGTATTGCTGCTAGCTTAACCAGAATATTAGGAGGGCTAGTATTCTCCTTAGGTTTAATTTTAGTTGTCATTACAGGGGCAGAGCTGTTTACAGGCAATACGTTACTAATAATCGCCTTTATGACAAGGAAAATAACCTCATATTTACTCTTGCGCAACTGGGTTCTAGTCTATATTGGAAATTTGGTTGGTGCCCTATTTATAGTAGTGCTAGTTTTTTATTCTGAACAGTGGAAGGTTGGTGGCTATGCTTTTGGAGCTCAAGCACTGTATATAGCTGTAACTAAAGTTAATAATGACTGGATTACCCTTTTTGTCAGGGGTATACTGGCTAATGCACTAGTGGTAATGGCGGTATGGCTGAGTTATAGTGGCAGAAGCTTGACCGATAAACTGTTGGCTGTAATTTTTCCTATAACAGCATTTGTCTCTGCTGGGTTTGAACATAGTATAGCAAATATGTACTTTATTCCATTTGGCATAATGGTTAAAAGTATCCCGGAAGTAGTTGAGGTTTATCAACAAACCCACGGAACAGCAAGTTTAGAAAGTTTAACCTATTCCACTTTTATATTTAACAACTTAATTCCAGTTACATTGGGGAATATAATTGGTGGTTCAGTTCTAGTAGGCCTTGCCTATTGGTTCGTCTACCTGCATAAACGATTTTAAAATTTGCTTCAATTAAATTAATGGCCTAGGCTACCCTAGGTTGTTTTTTTTATAAGATTTATAGTATATTCCATCTAAAATGCTGAAGGAACTAAATGCTTTTTTATTGTGCAGGATTTTGCACGCTTTTCTTGAATAAAGTAGATATCCCAATACAAGCAAGAAGGTGATTAGTTATGCTAGAACATTTGAAAAAAGCGGAGATGGATATTATCTTAAATTCTACCCATGACGGAATGATTGCGGTAAATGAAAATGGGACTATCACCTTGTTTAACAAATCGGCAGAACGTCTCACGGGAATTAGCGCTGAGAATGCACTAGGTAAAGATGTTACCGAGGTGATTGTCAATACTAGGCTTCCTCAGGTTTTGGAAAGTGGGATTTCTGAGTTAAATAGACAACAGGAATTAGGAAATATCAAGATTATTACTAGCAGGGTTCCCGTCAAGAATCACTTAGGTAAAATTGTGGGGGCGGTAGCAGTTTTTAAAGATATTACAGAGATGAAAAATCTAGCGGAAGAACTAACCAATCTAAAGGAAATACAAGTGCTACTAGAGGCAATTATTAACTCAACTCAGGATGCTATCTCAGTTGTTGACGAAAATGGTATCGGGATAATGATTAATCCAGCTTATACTAGGCTAACTGGTCTCACAAAAGAGGATGTTATAAATAAGCCAGCCAGTGTAGATATTGCTGAAGGAGAGAGTATGCACTTTCAGGTGCTTCGCACCAAAAAGCCTGTTAAGGGCGTGCGAATGAAGGTAGGTCCACGAAGGAAAGAGGTATTAGTAGATGTGGCACCTATTGTAGTAAATGGCGTACTAAAGGGAAGTATTGGTGTAATTCATGATATATCCGAAATTAGAAAGTTAACAGATGAGCTAGAAAAAGCCCGAAAGCGCATTAGACATCTTGAGGCAAAGTACACTTTTCAAGAGATTATTGGCAGCAGTGAGGCAATTTTGGGGGCGGTTGAGCAGGCTAAAAAGGCTGCCTTAACTCCAGCAACTGTACTCTTAAGGGGGGAAAGTGGCACGGGTAAAGAACTTTTTGCCCATGCGATTCATAATGCCAGTGGTAGAAACAAAGGACAATTTATCCGTATAAATTGTGCTTCATTGTCAGACTCATTATTAGAAAGTGAGCTTTTTGGTTACGTTGAGGGAGCTTTTACTGGTGCCAAGCGCGGAGGGCGCAAGGGTTTAATTGAAGAAGCAAATGGGGGAACTATTTTTCTAGATGAAATAGGTGAGACTAGTCTATCACTTCAAACAAAGCTGCTGCGTGTTATTCAGGAGAAAGAAATTATCAGAGTAGGGGACTCAAAGCCCGTACAGGTAGATGTGAGGATAATTGCTGCAACCAATGCCAGCTTAGAAGAATTGATGCAAAAAGGGCTTTTTAGGGAGGATTTTTACTATAGATTAAACGTAGTACCAATTTTTATCCCTCCTTTGCGTCATCGAAAGGAGGATGTACCTCTATTAGCTGATCACATGCTCAATAAGTATAACCAGGAATATGGGAGAAATGTAGAGGCTATTTCTGGAGAGGCCCAAAAGGCCCTGAGTAATTATGATTGGCCGGGAAATATCCGAGAGCTTGAAAATGTTATCAGTAGAGCTATGATAAATATGAAATTTACTGATAATATTATGTACTTAGAGCATTTGCCAATTTTTACAGTGCAAAAGCAACATATCCTGACTAATAAACAAGAAAAATTAGATCGAGGATATAATGGTGAGACTTATGAAGAGCTTTACAGTCTATGGGAAAAGAGCCTACTGCAGAATGTACTTACTGTCACCAACGGAAACAAGACAGAGGCTTCGAAAACACTTGGTATTTCAGTGAGGAATTTATATTATAAGCTGCAAAAGCATAATTTAGCGAATTAAAGCAAGTACTTAAATTCTTAGAATAATATTATTATGCCTGCAATATTTTGCAGGCATTTTTTTGCGCGTGCAATTTGTTGCATATTTAAAAACAAATTATCTTTTTTAAAAAACTAGGCAGGATATAGAAATTTAGTTATCAGTTAAGCAAAAAGCTATGGCACATTTCTTGCGTTATATATTATTAACAAAAATAAGTAGTGCTAACGTAATAACGGGGCAAAATGAGGAGGCTTATATGCAGGACTTTCAAGAAATATTATCAGAAGCAAGGAAATGTAATACTCCCAAAATAGCTGTAGCAGTAGCTCAGGATGAAGATGTGCTGCTAGGGCTTGATGAGGCAGTGAAGGCTAATCTAGTAGAACCAATACTAGTAGGAGATGGAGAGGAAATTTCTGCTATGGCTTCGAAGCTGCAAATAGATATCTCTTCCTACCAGCTTATCGATATCCCTGATAAGCTATTGGCAGTAAAGGAAGCGGTAGCGCTAGTGCATAAAGGTAAAGCAGAGCTATTAATGAAGGGAATGATTGGGACTGCTGAACTTTTAAAGGCTATTTTAGACAAAGAAATTGGCCTACGGCTTTGGAAGGTACTGAGTCATGTAGCAGTTATGAAGCTAAAAAATTACCACAAGTTCTTATTAATTACTGATGCAGGGATAAACATTGAACTGGATCTAGATCGCAAGGTCCATATAATTAATAATGCAATTCAGGTGGCAAAGGTACTAAATATAAAAAAGCCTAAGGTTGTGCCCCTAGCAGCAGTGGAAGTAATAAATCCAAATATGCAGGCTACAATAGATGCGGCTGCTTTATCCAAAATGTGTGAACGAGGGCAAATCAAGGATTGCATTATTGATGGGCCATTAGCATTTGATAATGCCATTTCTTTAGAGGCAGCACAGCATAAAGGAATAACAAGCTCGGTAGCAGGTGATGCAGATATTCTTTTAGCTCACAATATTGAAGCAGGCAACCTAATGTACAAATCCTTTGTATATTTGGCAGAAGCAAAAACTGCTGGTATCGTGGTTGGTGCTAAGGTGCCTATTGTGGTGACCTCTCGATCAGACTCATCTGAAACAAAACTATATTCTATTGCTTTAGGAGTACTAATGGCTAGCAGGCAAGCAAACTAGAACTGGTGAGGTGGTAAAGGTGGCTAGTGTTAACTTTGATCAAGAGAAATGTAAAGGATGCGAACTATGTGTTAGCGTTTGTCCCAAAGCTATTGTTCACATGTCCGATACCCTTAACAGTAAGGGTGTCAGTTATGCAAAGGTTGAAGAAATGGATAAGTGTATCGGCTGTGGATTTTGTGCGTTAATGTGTCCAGATGTAATAATTGAAGTAGTAAAGGAGGCTGGCTAAATGGCAAAGGTACTAATGAAAGGCAATGAGGCTTTAGGGGAAGCTGCTATCAGAGCAGGCTGTCGATACTTTTTTGGCTACCCCATTACCCCACAAAATGAAATACCAGAGTACCTTTCTAAGAAGCTTCCTGAGGCTGGAGGAGTCTTTTTGCAGGCTGAAAGTGAAGTTGCCGCAATTAATATGGTATACGGAGCTGCTGGAGCTGGTGCCAGAGTTTTGACTTCATCCTCCGGGCCCGGGATTAGTTTAAAAACAGAAGGAATTTCATATATTGCAGGAGCTGAGCTGCCCTGTGTCATTGTTAATATTACCAGGGGTGGCCCAGGCTTGGGAGGCATTCAACCATCTCAGGCTGATTACTATCAAGCTACTAAAGGCGGAGGCCATGGCGATTATAGGCTAATAGTGTTGGCCCCTGCATCAGTGCAGGAAATGGTGGACTTAACAATCAGTGCTTTTGATTTAGCAGACTCCTATCGCAATCCTGTGATGATATTAGCAGATGGAGTATTAGGGCAGATGATGGAGCCGGTAGAATTTAGGGAAGTCAACAATAGCAATAAAGTGGAAAAACCATGGGCGGTAGGCAGCAAAAGGGCAGGAAGAGCACCAAATATTATTAACTCTCTATATTTGGCCCCTGAGGTGTTAGAGGAGCACAACTATCATCTTTTCAATAAATGGGAGCAAATAAAGCAAAAAGAAACATTAGTAGAGGAATATCAGACAGCCGATGCTGAAATAATTCTAGTAGCCTATGGTACTACTGCTAGAATCAGCAAGGCAGCCATAGATTCAGCTAGGGAGCAGGGAATAAAAGCAGGGCTAATTAGACCTATTACCTTATGGCCTTTCCCAGAGGCTGCACTGACTAAAGCATTGCTGCAGAAGACAGTGAAAAATGCCTTGGTAGTGGAAATGAGTCTAGGTCAAATGGTAGACGACGTAAGGTTGTCTGCTGGTCATCAAGTACCAGTTCACTTTTATGGCCGCCCTGGTGGAATGATTCCAACATCTAAAGCGGTTTTTGAAGAGATATGCCGTTTAACTGGACGTGACGAATTTGTTCCTCATGAATTAGCAGTAGGGGTACGGTATTCTCTGCCAGGAGGTGTGACAAAATGACAAAAGTCTTTTCTAGACCAGTAACATTAACAAATAAACAGTTTCACTATTGTCCAGGGTGTACCCATGGGATTGTCCATCGATTAGTGGCAGAGGTATTGGTAGAGTTAGGCTTGGAAAATGATGCCATCGGGATAGCTTCAGTAGGCTGTTCAGTGCTAGCTTATGAGTACTTTAATTTTGAT
>JAWSUQ010000211.1:0-5479 GCA_033549265.1 Bacillota bacterium | reverse complement strand
CTTAAATTCCAGCTCCGATATGACCTTTCATCTAACTACTAACTTCCCGAACAATCTGTTCGGGGATATCTTCTATTTTGGTAGGATTCCCGAAGTACTTCGGGAATCCTACCTATACACTTATTCATCTTTATTCAACATTAGCTGGTCTAAAGGGCTTTGAATACCAATAAATGCGTAGCAAATGAATGTCTTAGCGAATGGACTGAAACCTCTCTATTGATGCCTGCTTTGACACATGCTTTTCGAAATATTTTCTGTACAATACGTATCTTTCTACATCTTTTTCCATTTTCCTACAAAAATTTCAAATTTTAATTCATAATTTATTCCATCCGATCGGAAATAAAAAAGCAAGAGCTAATCAATCTAATTGATTAACTCTTGCCTTCTCTATTTTAGAACAGCAAATCCTGTCTTCTTATATTCACGTTTAAGACTAGCCCTAGGGCAATCATATTGGTGAGCATGGAGCTGCCTCCGTAGCTAACAAAGGGCAATGGCAGCCCGGTGATGGGGGTTATGGCAATAGTCATTCCTACGTTTACTAATACTTGAAAGGTTAGCATTGACACTACCCCTATCACTATTAGTGTTCCGAAAATATCTTTAGCATTGAGGGCTATTTTGATAGCTCGGTACATTAACACAAAAAATGCTAAGAGTAAAAATGCGCCGCCAATGAAGCCTAACTCCTCACCTATGACAGAAAAGATAAAGTCGGTATGATGCTCCGGCAGGAATCTAAGCTGAATTTGAGACCCTTGATAAAGGCCCTTCCCCAGCAGCCCTCCAGAGCCAATGGCTACTAGTGATTGAATCATATGATAGCCTGAGCCTAATTCGTCTATATAGGGATCAATAAATACGATTAGTCGCATTATCTGGTAGTCCTTTAAGGGAAGCCACAGGCCAAAGTTAAAGTGAGCATAGAGTAAAATGCTAATAACCACCAGCCCACTGGTAATCAGTAACAGCAAAACTTTTGGATTTGCCCCTGCCACAAACAACATCCCAAACATAATAGCAATAAATACAAGGGAAGTGCCTAGGTCAGGCTGGGCAAGGATAAAGAGCATAGGAAAACCGATAAACAAAAAGCAAGGCACTAAATCCATAAAGCTGTTGAGCTTACCCTGCCTTAGGGCTAGAAACTTTGCAAAGGTGATAATAATAATTACTTTAGCAGTTTCAGAGGGCTGAAAGTCAAAGAAACCTAACGGGATCCATCGGGTGGCCCCTTTATTTGTGCTACCCATAAGGAGTACTATTAAGAGCAGTACAATATTAAGAATATATAAGTATTTATCATACTTAGCTATATAATTGTAATCAAAAGAAACTACTACTATTAATGCAATAGTGCCAATTACTATCCACAGAGCTTGCTTTTTTACAAAGCTAGTGGGATCTCCAGGTATGGTTAAATTGGCGCTACTGAGCACAACTAAGCTAAGGCCTAAGATAACCATTATTGTAATTATGAATATAAAGTCTAAATTCCTCAGCATTTTCTTCTGAACCATAGCTACCCCCACCCTATTTTGACCACAACATCTATTTTACATCTTAACCAGCTCCCTGCAAACAGGAAAAAGCTCCCAAAGGAGCTTTAGCCAGCTGAAATCCCTCTATCAAAGGTTCTTTTCATTTTTAACACAGGAATATTTGCAACCAACGCAACAGTATCATCTTCACTATTTAGATTTACCTCTAAAGCTCCCTCATCTATTTCCATATATTCAGAAATAACTTTAATTAGGTCCTCCTTTAGTGCCTCCAACAACTCGGTAGACACATTGGCTCTATCATGAACCAACACTAATCTTAACCTCTCTTTCGCTACATTTTTACTAGACACAGGTTCCGCTGCCTCACGCCCCAGTAGTCGCGTTAGAAATTCAAGCAAGACATTACCTCCTCTCCCATGAAAATTTTTATTTTCCAAATCCCATTAATTTCTTAAGCTTGTTAAACAACCCTTCTTCTACATCTAAGTTCATTAACGGAACATTTTCACCGGTAATGCGGCGAGCAATATTTCGGTAAGCTTCTCCCGCTCTTGAAGCCTGGTCTAATACAGCTGGTTCCCCCTTATTAGTAGAAATAACGATACTATCGTCTTCTGGTACAACTCCTAATAAATCAATGGCTAATATTTCAATCATATCATTAATATCCATCATGTCCCCTTTTTTTACCATTAGGGGTCTGATTCTATTGACAATAAGCTTTGAATTTCTGATTTCCGCAGCCTCTAGCAAACCAATAATTCTATCGGCATCCCTGACAGCAGATACTTCAGGAGTTGTCACTACTACCGCTTTTTCAGCGCCGGCAATAGCATTTTTAAAGCCCTGCTCTATTCCCGCTGGGCAGTCAATCAATATGTAATCAAATTCTTCTTTCAGTTCCTTACAGAGGTTTTCCATCTGCTCCACATTGACTGCAGTTTTATCCTTAGTCTGGGCTGCTGGTAGTAGATACAGATTGTCATCAAAGCGCTTATCTTTGATTAAAGCTTGCTTTAAGCGACAGTTGCCATGAACTACATCAACTATGTCATACACAATTCTATTCTCTAGCCCCAATACTACATCTAGGTTTCTAAGACCTATATCTGTGTCCACCATCACTACTTTGTTTCCCATACTGGCAAGGCCTGTCCCAATATTGGCTGTGGTAGTGGTTTTACCAACTCCACCTTTGCCAGAGGTGATTACGATTACTTCTCCCATGCAAAATTTCCTCCTCTTGATTTTAGATTTTATTTAACAGTGCCAATAGGTCTTTCAATGCTTGGCTGGTAGAGCTCAATCACTACCATTCCATTCCTTATTCTTGCTATCTCTGGATACTGGGGATCTACCTTTTCTCCATCTGGTGCTCGAGTTATATGATTTGCAATCCGCAATTGAGTAGGTAAAAGGCGAAATGCCGTTACTACTGCATCTTCATTGCCAGAGGCTCCAGCATGGGCTATGCCTCGCAGATTACCCATCACAATAATATTTTCACCTGCAATAATCTCTGCTCCTGGATTTACGTCTCCCACAATAACCACATTCCCTGGATACTTGATGCTTTGTCCAGAACGCAGTGTTCTTTGAAATAGGATTGTATTTTCTTGAAGGAGTTCCTGACTACCGTTTTCTAATTTCAGATCTTCTGTGGTCTCTTTCACCCACATCTCCTCCTGTTCTTTTTGAAGCCCTTTACTGCCAAAGTCAAAGTAAAAAACTCGCGAATTAGTAGCAGTTCCTCTAGTTACCTTTGTCAGTATCATGCCATTATCCGCTAATATTTGAGCTAATAAATCTAACTGATCTTCAGTTAGATAATTTTGTCCCAAATCTAAAGATACATGAGCTCCCACTAAAAAAGCTTCACTAGCTGCTAGCCTTTCTACAATTGCCCTTTTCATATGGGGAAAGCTAATTTGACCGGAAAAAGATATTAATATGCCTTCTTTGTTGCCTTTTATACTCACATTACTCTGCGCCATCATTTCAATCCTTCCATAAGTTTACAGGCTTGTACAAATTCTTTACAATGTCTTTAAGTTTCTACATCTTGTGTCTAATTCCTGCTGTAGCAAATAAAAAATCGAGGCGTTTTTTCCTCGATTTTCCAACATTCTCCGACACTTTTGGTGCCGATTTAACATTATTCTTTTAATTAGTTCTGTTAACACCAAAATATTCTTCAAGCACCATTTGCGAAACTACTGCAGCAGAAAGACTACCGCTACCTCCGTACTCCACAATTACTGCTATTGCAATTTCCGGATTGTCATAGGGAGCAAATCCAACAAATAATCCGTCAAAGTCCTCTTTTAAGTCAGTACCTGGGCGGCCTGACTGAGAGGTCCCCGTTTTTCCCGCCACCTGAATTTCCTCTGGAAAGTGGGCAAATCTCCTATAGGCAGAACCACCTGGCTGAGCAACCGCCAGCATTGCTTTTTTCGTATGCTCTATGGTTTCTTTTGACACATTTACCTCTCTAACTAATTCTGGCTCAAACTTTTTAACCTCTTTGCCACTTTGATCAATAATAGAATCTACCAAGTATGGCTCATATAGATAGCCTCCATTGCCTATAGTTGCGGCTAAGTTTGCCAGCTGTAAGATAGTGTAGTTATTGCTTCCCTGGCCGATTGAGGTGTTAAAGGTATCAAAATCCTGCCATCTAGTGTGAAAATTATAATCGATGCGGTACTGGGCCTCCAGCGCCTTGCGTCTGCGATCCTTATCTTTTAGCAGCTGCTCCTTCTCCTTCTCCGATTCCGCATTGGCTATAAGTTCCTCATACTCTTGATCCAGGTTCTCATATCTAGTGGCATACCTTCTATCGATGATAGTAGAATTAAGCTCTAGCTTCCAGGTAGGACTAGGTACTATTCCAGCCTGCTCTCCCTGTAGAATAATTCCTGTTTTCTCCCCTAAGCCAAACTCTCTGGCAACCTCAGCCATCTTGTCAGCCCCAGCCCGTAGGGCCACCGCTTGAAAATAGGTGTTACAGGATACTGCAAGAGCTCGATAGTAATCTGACGGACCGTGAGCCTGCAAGCATCTAATCCCTCCCGGATAGCCTCCAGTACAGTTAACCGTCTGAGTAGGTAGAACACCCGCTTCAAGGGCGGCCATCCCGGTAATCATTTTAAAGGTAGAGCCTGGAGCATAAGAGCCCTGCATAGCTCGGTTAAGGCCCGGGGAAATAGGTGTGCTATAATATTCCTGCCTTTCAGCTGGTAAACCATTGATAAAATCATAATCATTTGGATCCATTGAAGGGTAGCTTGCCATAGCTAAAATTGCACCTGTTCTAGGATCGATTGCTACAGCGGCACCAGCAGCAGCCTTCGGATTATCCACCTCAGCTCGCTGAGCAATCACACTGGCTAATGCATCCTCCATAACACGCTGCAGGTCAAAATCAATAGTTAACTTAACGTTATTTCCTGGAACAGAGGGTATAGTTAATAGCTCTCTAATAGGTCTATTGGCCACGTTAACCTCTACTTGCCTTACACCCTTTTGACCTCTTAGGCCGATTTCTTGCTCCCCATTTTCAACAAACTCAAACACCCGCTCTAAGCCTGCTTGCCCAAAAGGGTCCCCCATTCGATAATCATACTGTCTATAGTTCTCTAGCTGGTTAGAGTTAATTTGCATCACATATCCCAAGATATGACCAGCTAAGCCACTATTGGGATATACCCTTCTAGGCTCAATCTCGATATCTATCCCCGGCAGCTCTTCCTGCCTTTCTTTGATCAAAGTTACCAGCTCAAAAGGCACATCCCTTAAAATAGGAACCGACTCGTAGCGACGGAGCCCTTGAGCTTTAATAGCATCATTAATTTGCTCTACTGAAATTTCCACATCAAAGTCTGCCAGTAAATTAACTAAATGCTGATAGACGTCATCCATGTTTCTACCCAAATTAGCTGTAACGATAGAGTAAGCAGCATAGCTAG
>JAWSUQ010000210.1:0-5497 GCA_033549265.1 Bacillota bacterium | reverse complement strand
CGTTGTACCGATTAAGATACCGCCATTGCGAGAGCGGAGGGAAGATATCGCTCCTTTACTCATACACTACGTAAATGAATTTAACAAAAAATATAAGATGTCAAAGCAGCTTACCGGGGAGACGGTAGAGTTGTTAGAGCAATACGATTGGCCTGGAAATGTACGGGAGCTGGTTAACCTAGTGGAAAGAATAATGGTGGTTAGCGGTGAAGATGAACTTACTCCTAAGCAGCTTCCTAAGCAGTTGCTTAAACAATTAAACAAAGGAAGCTTACATTGGGAATTTGGCTCTACCAATGTTGATATTCCTAGAGGTAAATCTGACATACTGGCCCAATCAGTTCTGAGAGCCTTAGACAACGGGACAGGGCTGGAAGGGGCCTTGGAGCTAGTAGAAAAGGAGTTAATTCGACAAAAGATTAATAATACAAGAGACTATAAAGAAGCAGCTGACCAGTTGCAAATAAGTATTGCCACTTTAAATAGAAGGATTGAGAAATTTAAGCTGAGACGGAAGGATTTTAAATATCAATAGTGATATTATATCAAAATTGATATGAATTTAATATCTATTTCGATATAACTCACATGTGTATGATGGAGTTTCAAAATTTGTTTTAGATAATTAACTGAGTGATAAGCCTTTAAGAGAAGCCTCTTAAGGGTATTTTTTTTACCTGCAAAAAATTATTATTGTTGAAAAAAACCTGTAGGTATGTTGGCACTATTATTGCTACTTAGTATCTGCACTAGATGCAATATTTTAGACAATCATGCTAAAAGGTGCTGAGAAAACTTGAGCAAAGAAGGAGGGGAAGAGATGTTGGGAATATCTGATTTTACAATTGTTGCTGCCTATGTATTAGCAATTGCCAGTGGATTGTTATGCTTAGTATATGGATTAATAATGTGGGATAGCTATGAATAGCTAAATCTTTTGAGGTAAAAAAACTTAGGTAAAGGAGCTGTGTAGATGAACTCAATTTGGACTTATATTATGTTGATTTTATATTTTGGCATCATTGCCTTTCTGGGCTGGTTAGCTTACCGCCGAACTAGTAATGATAAGGATTATTTGTTGGCTGGTGGTGAGGTGCATCCTTATTTAATGGCTATGGCCTACGGGTCTACTTTTATTAGTACCGCTGCTATTGTGGGCTTTGGTGGGGTGGCTAGTTTGTATGGAATGGGGATACTTTGGTTAACAGTTTTAAATATTTTTGTGGGAATTTTTATAGCCTTCGTCTTTTTTGGTAAAAGAACTAGAGCTATGAGCAAAAATATGGGGGCAGCAACTTTCCCGGAGCTAATGGCTAAGAGATTCCAGTCTAGCTTGATTCAACGCTTTTCAGCGGGACTTATTTTCTTGGCGATGCCCCTTTATGCTGCGGCTGTAATGATTGGTGCTGCTCGATTTATTGAACAAACCTTGCAGGTAAATTATACCTTGGCGTTGGTGCTGTTTGCTGTAGTTGTTGGAATATACGTAATGACCGGCGGCTTGAAGGGAGTATATTATGCTGATGCCTTTCAGGGTACGATTATGTTTTTTGGAATGGCGCTCTTGATAATAATCACCTATGCCAAGCTTGGAGGTATAACTGGGGCTCATCAGTCTTTAACTAATATGGCTGCTTTAGTACCTGAGAGTTTAGTAAACCAAGGGCACAGAGGGTGGACTTCCATGCCTTTATTTGGGTCACAAATATGGTGGACCTTGGTTTCCACCATTGTATTAGGGGTAGGAATTGGAGTGTTGGCACAGCCCCAACTGGCGGTTCGATATATGACGGTAAAAAGCAATAGAGAGATCAATAGGGCTGTAGCTATTGGCGGTGTCTTCATTTTATTTATGACCGGAGTAGCTATGACTGTAGGCTCCTTAACTAATGTTTATTTTTTTGAAACAATGGGTCAAATATCATTAACTGCAGCTATTGACCCTGCTACTAACGCCCCTAATATTGATAGAGTTATTCCCCTCTACATTAATTCGGCGTTGCCTCAGTGGTTTTCCACTTTGTTTATGCTAGTGTTGATAAGTGCTGCTATGTCAACCTTAAGTGGACAGTTTCACGTGATGGGTACCTCTCTTAGTCGAGATCTCTTCAGTGGTATAAATAGTAATAAGAGTGATAAAAACATCTTAATTCATCGAAGTGGCATCGTGGTTGCGCTAACTGTTACTTTGCTGTTGGCCTATCAATTACCTGGTGGGATAATAGCTAGTGCTACTGCTATCTTCTTTGGTTTATGTGCAACAACCTTTTTGCCTGCCTATACTGCTTCTCTGTATTGGAAAGGTGTCACTAAAGCAGGGGCTATTTCCAGTATGATAATAGGATTGTCCGTAAGTGTCTTGATGTTTTTGTTTACTCATGCCAAGGAATCAACTGCCTTAGGCGTAAGTAATCTGATATTCGGCAAGCCAGTATTGGTAAGCTTTCCTTGGACTGTAGTAGATCCGTTGGTGATTGGACTTCCGGTTTCAGCTATAACATTAGTAATTGTTAGCCTATTAACTCAGCCAATGCCCCAATATCATGTAGATAAATGCTTTGATGGGATTGATGCTACTACGAGTATCGCTAGAGGAGTTGCACCGCAGCCTGCTTCAAAGTAAGCTTATTATATGGCATCAGAAGCTGATGCCATATTTTTTTGCTAATATTACCGCTAATAATTTTTGGATTTCAGTGTAACAATAATAACTGAAAAGGCAGTTTTATTATAATCAGTGGGGTTTACTATATATAATCGGTTAGAGAAAGGTAGTGGTAAGGATGACAACGAGAAATGAGGAAAAGGCTAAAAGATTAAAAACGAATAATCTGCGTTTTAAAGGAGAGCTAGTAGATGAGGAGTTTGGTAAAGAATTAGACCCGTCCATGGGATATACTAAGGATAATCCTACTAAGACCCCTCCCAATAATATTACTAACAAAGAGAAGACCCGTTTTAAAGGGTAAGGAGGAAATGCTATGAAGAAAAAAGAAAGCAAAAAGGTAACGACAGGACCAGTCAAATTAAAGGACGTAAACCGATCCCGCGGCCAGGTGAAGGTTATTGATCCTGAAAGAGGTCCATCTAAGTAAAGCTAGCAATTAAAACTAGAATATTAAATATCCCTTATCATTTTTGTATTGATAAGGGATATTTTTTTATCTTCGTACTTATCATAAACGAATTTTTTAATACTTTAAACCTATTAAAATATGTTATAATTTATTTCTAGGAGGTGTACATGATGCGGGCAGAAATAGTTAGTGTAGGTACGGAACTATTAATGGGAGAGGTTACTAATACTAGCGCCAGGTACTTGGCGGAGCAAATGCGTCTTTTAGGGGTGGATGTTTTTTATCAAACTACAGTTGGGGATAACCACAAGCGACTTGAGGACACGCTGCAGCAGGCTTATAGTAGAGCGGATATTATTATTACAACAGGTGGCCTAGGCCCCACCACTGATGATATAACTATTGAAGTAATAGCCAAGTCTTTAGGCTTGCCCTTGGTATTAGATGAGAATTGGCTCCAATATCTAAGAGATATTACTCAAAAATACAAGCTTAAACTAACAGAAAATAATAAAAAACAAGCATATATTCCTCAAGGAGCGATGGCGCTGGAAAATAACAAAGGGACTGCGCCTGGTGTGTATATAGAGCATGAAGGGAAAATAGTTGTAGCGCTGCCAGGACCTCCTTATGAACTGATTGATATCTTTGAGAAACAGCTAATTAAATTGATTAAGAATAAAGTTGGCGGTGAAACATTGCACTCGAGGGTTATCCGAGCTGCTGGAATAGGTGAGGCTGCTTTAGAAGAACTAATTAGAGATTTGATTGATGCTCAGTCGGACCCTACTATTGCCTTATATGCAAAAATGGGAGAGGTTCATATCAGACTGGCAGCTAAGGCGTGTAGCTATGAGCATGCCATGTCGAAAATCAAGCCTACTGAGGAATTGCTGTTAGACAGACTAAGGGATCATGTTTATGGTTATGACCAAGTGAGTATAGAAGAAGCCGTGGGACAGTTGTTGAGGCAAAAAGGGCTAAAGCTAGTTTGTGCTGAATCGTGCTCCGGGGGTTTATTGGGGAGCAGGGTTACTAATGCTCCGGGAGCATCGGAGTACTTTTTGGGTAGTATAGTAGCCTATGACAATAGCCTGAAGGAAAATCTGCTAAAAGTTCCAAGGGATATTATTTCTAACTACGGAGCGGTTAGTGGGGAAACTGCCCAAGCTATGGCTCTAGGAGCTTTGGAGAATGCTGGAGCTGATGTGGCTATATCTATAACGGGCATAGCGGGACCTGGAGGAGGCACACTGGAGAAGCCGGTGGGTACAGTGTGCTTTGGATTGGCCTATAGCGATGCCGATAGAAGTGGTAAAACTGCAGTTGTAACGAAAATATTTCACCGTCTATTAATTGGTAGTAGGGAAGAAGTGAAATATCGGGCAACTCAAGCGGCCCTTTATTATTTATGGCAGGAATTGAAGTAAGTTTCTGAAACTTTTTATCACTAGCAGGAAACCTTATGTTCATTAATTAAACAATTAATGAACATAAGGTTTTGTTTTTTAACAAATTTAATTTATGATATATATTTTAAATAATGTCCTGTAAATATAAAAAATATTAAATAGCCCAGCCTTAGAAGAGCTTCTAAGGTTTATTTCATTTTGTTAAGGCTATCTCAGCTTTAATATAAAAAGGTGGCATATTCCTTGCTATAGTAATAATTAACAAAGAATAAGGTGGTGGAGTCTAATGCCAATAAGGACTTTTCTATTCGCTCCTGGGAGTAATTTAAAGGTAATGACAAAGGCAATCCAATCTGAAGCCGATGCTGTTATCTTAGACTTAGAGGACAGCGTAGTTATGGCAGAAAAAGCAGTTGCTAGAGAGCAAGTGGCCAATTTCATTAAAGAAGATATTGCCCCCGAGAACAAAATAAAGGTTTATGTACGCATTAATAGCTTAGATACAGATTTTTGTTATGATGATGTAAAAATACTTACATGTCCTAAACTGACTGGATTTTTCTTACCAAAAGCTGAGTCTGCGGAGGATATTAGTCGAGTGGATCTCTTAATTGCAGCAGTTGAGGAAGCTCAAGGAATTAGTAAAGGCCAGCTAGATTTGATTCCAATAGTCGAAAGCGCTGAAGGTGTAGTACGGGCTCAAGAGATAGCAATAGCCAGTAAACGGGTATCTAGATTAGCCTTTGGTGCATTAGATTATGCCTTGGATTTAGGGATATCCATTAGTGACACCGGTGAGGAGCTCATATACCCCAGATCTATGCTGGCAATAGCAGCAAAAGTTGCTGGAAAAAAGCCTCCCGTAGATTGTGTTTATGCCAATATCAAAAATACAGCAGGCTTTAATATGGATGTGGGCCGAGGCAAGCAGCAGGGAGCCTTTGGCAAGATGATTATCCATCCTAGCCAAATTCAGGCGGTTCATGAAGCCTACTCTCCTACTGATAC
>JAWSUQ010000209.1:0-5573 GCA_033549265.1 Bacillota bacterium | reverse complement strand
GAACTGGGGGAGACAGAGTTACAGTACAAAATTTAGCAGTAGTTAAAGTTGACGCAGAAAGAAACCTAATCCTGGTTAAAGGATCAATTCCAGGACCTAAGAAAAGCTTTGTGATTATTAAACAAGCAGCAAAAGCTAATTAGGTTCTGTAGGTGAAAGGAGGATATCAATGCCGAAGATAGCTTTATATAACAACGCCGGTGCACAAGTTGGCGAAATTGAGCTTAAAGATGAAATATTTGCAGTTGAAGTGAATGAAGCTGTGATGCACCAAGCAGTAGTACAATACCTGGCTAGCTTAAGAAGAGGAACTGCTTCTGCAAAAACGAGAGCTGAAGTAAGAGGTGGAGGCAAAAAGCCTTGGAGACAAAAAGGAACAGGTCGAGCTAGAGTAGGTTCTATCAGATCACCTTTATGGAAAGGTGGCGGGATTACCTTTGGACCTCAGCCTAGAAGCTTTGAGTTCAGAATGCCTAAGAAAGTAAAAAGACTAGCCATTAAGTCAGCGCTATCAGCAAAGGTTCAAGCGGGAGAAATAATCATAGTTGATTCATTAGACTTTGATCAACCAAAGACTAAAGAAATGTTAAAAGTCTTAAAAGCATTGAATGCAGAAAATGCATTAGTAGTTACTAACGCAGAGGAAATTAACGCTGTTAAATCTGCTCGTAACATTGAAGGAGTAAAACCGCTACCAGCTACTAACTTGAATGTTTATGACATCCTAAAGTACAACAAGCTAGTTATGACTCAGGATGCAGTAGCAATAGTGGAGGAGGTGCTAGCCTAATGTTAAATCCACGAGATGTAATTGTGAAACCAGTAGTTTCTGAGAAAACAATGGGTTTAATGGCTGAAAATAAGTACACGTTTTTCGTGAACAAACAAGCCAATAAAATTGAAATCAAGCATGCAGTTGAGAATATCTTTAATGTTACTGTTCTTGACGTTAAGACAATGATCGTAAAGGGCAAAGTAAAGCGAATGGGAAGATACCAAGGAAAAACACCTAATCGCAAAAAAGCTATTGTCACATTAAAGCAAGGCGATAAAATCGAGATCTTTGAAGGTCTGTAAGTACGTAGGTAAAGGAGGGAATTAGTGTGGCAGTTAAAAAGTTTAAACCAACCTCACCTGGTCGCAGACAAATGACGGTTTCTTCATTTGAAGAAATTACAACTGATAAGCCAGAGAAGTCATTGCTTGCTCCTCTTAAAAGAACAGGTGGTAGAAATAATCAAGGTAAATTGACAGTTAGGCATCAGGGTGGCGGACATAAGCGCCAGTATCGCTTAATCGACTTTAAGCGTAATAAGGATGGAATTCCAGCAAAGGTAGCTACAATTGAGTACGATCCAAATCGTACGGCAAATATTGCTTTGCTACATTATGTTGATGGTGAAAAGAAATATATATTAGCACCTAACGGTTTAAAGGTAGGCGCTATGGTTGAATCCGGTCCCGAATCTGATATCAAACCAGGCAATGCATTACCGCTAAAGAATATTCCTGTAGGTACCATTATCCACAATATTGAAATGAAACCGGGTAAAGGTGGCCAGTTAGTTAGATCTGCAGGCACTGCAGCTCAGTTAATGGCTAAAGAAGGAGATTATGCTCAGATTAGAATGCCATCAGGTGAAGTTCGCTTGATCCATGCAGACTGTCGAGCAACAATTGGTCAGGTGGGTAACCTAGAGCATGAAAATATTACTATCGGTAAAGCCGGTAGAAATAGATGGCTAGGCAAAAGACCAACAGTTAGAGGGGTTGTAATGAACCCTAGTGATCACCCCCATGGTGGTGGTGAGGGCCGTTCCCCAGTTGGTAGAAATCCAGTTACCCCTTGGGGTAAGCCAGCTCTTGGAGCTAAGACCAGAAAGAAAAAGAATCCGTCTAATAAGATGATTATTAGAAGACGTAAGAAATAACAGGGAGATGAAAGGAGGATACGTAATCCATGGGTAGATCATTAAAAAAAGGACCATATGTGGATGAAAAATTATTGGCCAAAATTGATACTATGAATGAAAATAAAGAGAAAAAAGTTATAAAAACTTGGTCAAGAAGCTCTACAATCTTCCCTCAAATGGTTGGCCACACGATAGCAGTACATGACGGTCGCAAGCATGTTCCAGTATATGTCACTGAAGATATGGTTGGTCATAAGTTGGGAGAATTTGCTCCGACCAGAACTTTCAGAGGTCATGGAAATCATACAGAGCGTTCTACATCGTTGAAATAGGGAGGAGGTTTAACAAATGGAAGTAAAGGCAGTTGCCAAATATATTCGAATGTCTCCTCGTAAAATCCGTAAAGTAGTAGATATGATTCGAGGAAAAAAGGTAGGAGAAGCACTAGCGATTCTGAAGTTTACTCCTACAGGCGGGGCAAAACCCGTAGAGAAAGTATTAAAATCAGCTATTGCTAATGCTGAGCATAACTTAGAGCTTAATGTAGATGAGCTAGTAGTGGCTAAGGTTATGGTAGATGAGGGACCAACCCTAAAAAGATTTAAGCCTAGAGCTATGGGTAGAGCAGATCAAATCAGAAAGCGCACTAGTCATATAACAGTAGTAGTAAGCGAAAAGAAGGAGGGATAAGTAGTGGGTCAGAAAGTTCATCCCAAGGGATTGAGAATCGGCGTAATTAAAGACTGGGACGCTAAGTGGTATGCGGACAAGGATTATGCAGATTTACTACATGAGGACTTGAAGATAAGAAAATATATTAAAAATAAACTCTATCAGGCAGGAATCTCCAACGTAGAGATTGAACGAGCTGCCAATAGAGTCAAAGTATCTATAGCAACTGCAAAGCCTGGGATTGTGATCGGAAGAGGCGGTTCTGAGGTAGAAGCACTTCGCAAAGATATTGAAAAAATCAGCAAAAAACAAGTGAACGTTAATATTGTAGAAGTTAAGAAGCCAGAGTTAGATGCACAATTAGTAGCTGAAAACGTGGCATTACAGCTTGAAAAGCGGGTAGCCTTCAGAAGAGCTATGAAGCAAGCTGTTTCAAGAACAATGAGATTTGGAGCAGAAGGAATTAAAATTGCTTGTGCTGGTCGATTAGCTGGCGCAGAAATGGCAAGAACAGAATGGTACAGTGAAGGAAAGGTGCCATTGCATACCTTGAGAGCAGACATTGATTTTGGCTTTGCAGAAGCCAATACCACTTATGGAAAAATAGGTGTAAAAGTTTGGATTTACAAGGGAGAAGTTCTTCCAGCGGCAAAAAAACCTTCTGTAGCGGAAGGAGGAAACTAGGATGCTGGTACCAAAGCGGGTAAAGCATAGAAGACAGCATAGAGGTTCTATGGCTGGTAAAGCCCTAAAAGGTAACAAGGTTCTTTACGGAGAATATGGAATGCAAGCACTTGAGCCTGCTTGGATTACTAATAGGCAAATTGAAGCTGCGCGTATCGCCATGACACGTTATATGAAAAGGGGCGGTAAGGTTTGGATTAAGATATTCCCAGACAAGCCAATTACAGCTAAGCCAGCTGAAACTCGAATGGGTAGTGGTAAAGGTTCTCCAGAATACTGGGTGGCAGTAGTAAAGCCTGGTAGAGTAATGTTTGAAGTGGCAGGTGTTAGTGAAGAAGTAGCTAAAGAAGCTCTTCGTTTAGCCTCTCATAAATTGCCTATCAAAACTAAGTTTGTTAAACGCGAAGAAGTGGGCGGTGATGATAGTGAAAGTTAAAGACATCAAAAACCTTACAACAGAGGAACTACAGCGAAAGCTTGATGACTTTAAGGTGGAATTATTTAACCTACGGTTTCAATTAGCAACAGGACAGTTAGATAATCCGATGAAAATCAAAGAAGTAAAGAAAAACATCGCCCGTGCCAAGACGATTTTGCGAGAAAGAGAATTGACTAACTAGGCGTGAGGTAGAGTGAAAGGAGGGTAACACCTTGATCGAACGTGGATTTAGAAAAGTAAGAACAGGTAAAGTAGTTAGCGACAAGATGGATAAGACGGTTGTAGTAGCCGTAGAAGATAGAATTAAGCACCCACTATATGGTCGAATTGTTAAAAGCACAAAGAAATTTAAAGCTCATGACGAAAACAACTCATGTGGCATTGGTGATGTAGTGGAAATAATGGAAACTAGACCACTGAGTAAGGAAAAACGTTGGAGAGTAACAGAGATTATTGAAAAGGCCAAGTAACCTGCAAAGGTTAGAGGAAAGGGGGTTTATCTCAAATGATTCAAGTGCAGACTATGCTTAAGGTTGGCGACAACACAGGAGCTAAAAGATTAATGTGTATCAAAGTGTTAGGTGGGTCTAAGCGCAGATACGCAACTGTAGGCGATATTATCATCTGCTCAGTAAAGCAAGCAACACCAGGTGGCGTTGTCAAGAAGGGCGATGTGGTTAAGGCAGTTATTGTGCGCACAAAGAAAAGTATTAAGAGAGCCGACGGTTCTTATATTAGATTTGATGAGAACGCAGCAGTAATCATCAATGAACAAAAAAATCCAAGAGGAACCCGTATTTTTGGTCCAGTAGCGAGAGAATTGCGGGAAAGAGATTTCATGAAAATCGTTTCTCTAGCTCCAGAAGTGCTGTAATAGACCACTAATAATGGAAAAAGTGGAGGTGAACAGGTTTGACAGCACCAAAATTCAAAGTAAAAAAAGGCGATACTGTAGTAGTTATAGCTGGTAAGGATTTAGGTAAAAAGGGCAAAATAACTGAAGTTATACCGCAAAAGGGTAAGCTGTTTGTTGAAGGTGTAAACATAGTTAAGCGACACACCAAGGGAACACAAAAGAATCCTAAAGGTGGTATAGTGCAGAAAGAAGCGGCTGTTGATGTGTCAAACGTAATGTACTACTGCAGTAAGTGTAAAGCTGCAGTAAGAGTTGGGAAAAAGATTAAGGATAACGGAGACCGAGTGCGAATCTGCAAAAAGTGTGGCGTAGAGCTAGACTAGTAGTCACCGGGAAAGGAGGTAATATAGATGGCTAGAATGAAGGAATTCTATCAAAATGAAATCGCTCCTAAGATGATGGAGAAATTCGGATATAAAAACATTATGGAAATTCCCCGGCTAGAAAAAGTTGTGGTAAGCATGGGAGTTGGGGAAGCAATCCAAAACTCTAAGGCTCTTGACGGAGCAGTAGAAGATATGACTACAATTACTGGGCAAAAGCCACTAGTAACTAAAGCAAAAAAATCTATTGCTGGATTTAAGCTAAGAGAAGGAATGTCTATTGGAACAAAGGTAACTCTTAGAGGTACAAAAATGTGGGAGTTTACTGATAAACTATTAAATGTTGCATTACCTCGGGTACGGGATTTCCGTGGAGTTTCTCCTAAAGCATTTGATGGTAGAGGAAACTATACCCTGGGGGTAAAGGAACAGTTGATTTTCCCAGAGATTGAATACGATAAAGTTGACAAGGTTCGCGGTATGAACATCGTATTTGTTACTACTGCAAAAACTGACGAGGAATCAAGAGAATTATTAAAATTATTAGGAATGCCTTTTAGAGAACAATAAATCAATGCCGAAGTGAAGGAGGTTTAGCTTGTGGCAAAAACATCCATGAAGGTAAA
>JAWSUQ010000208.1:0-5598 GCA_033549265.1 Bacillota bacterium | reverse complement strand
ATGAGGAATATGATGTAGACTATGACGAAGATGATTTTATTGAAGTAGAATGTCCTAGCTGCCAGGATATAGTTTATTTTGAATCTAGTATTGCTGATGATGAAGATATTATAGAGGTAACATGCCCTAACTGTGAAGAAACTGTATTTATCAATGATGGCTCTTACGAGCTTGAGGATATTCCAGAGGACAGAATGTACTATAATAGACAAAGACAAACTGAGGATATCTAGATTGCCACTATATGCAAAAGCCCGAAAGGGCTTTTTTTTATTTCCGCTAAGACTACAACTAAATTAATTAACAGCATAATCAGCAAGCATTTCTTCACTTCTCTGTCATAAACTTGTTTAAGCTTTAATATCTATATTAAAAAGGAGGGACAAAGGTGGCAACCATTAACTTTACATCCTTTAAAGAACAAAAGATCCCAGCTGTAAAAAAGAATATGCTAGGCAATACCTCAACTTACAGCTGGATCAAAAGAATCAACCAAGAAGTATTTGCGCTACTGCCCCCCAACCTGCGCCGGATTGTAGAGCAGCTGCCTTTAAGCTATCTTGAACAGCTAGAGGAAATAAGGCTAAGAAAAGGTAGAAGCATCTCCTTTAAATTAGTTGATAGGGACTTTACCATTGACGACGGCGGTCAGTTATGCAGCCTATTATCCAGTGGCTATCGGGTTACTGAGGAGGATTTAATAAATACACTGCAGCTTATCAGCAATTGCTCTGTTTATGCCTTAGAAGAAGAATTTAGAAGAGGTTTTATTACTATTAAAGGTGGACACCGAGTAGGCATAGTGGGGAAAGCGATTTTAACAAAAGGAAGCATCAAAACTCAAAAGGACTTCTCCAGCTTAAATATCCGACTGGCTCGAGAGGTAAAAGGAGTAGCTAATAAAATAGTTCCATTTCTAATTGATAGAACAACAAACAGCATTAATCACGTGCTGATAATATCTCCACCGGGCTGTGGTAAGACAACTATGCTTAGGGATTTAGTGAGAATCATCAGTAATGGTATCCCCGAGCTTGACTTCTCGGGTGTGGATGTAGGCGTAGTTGATGAAAGATCAGAAATTGCAGCCTGCTATCAGGGATTGCCCCAGAATGATGTGGGACTAAGAACTGATGTGCTTGACGGAAGTCCAAAAGCAGAAGGAATGGTACTGATGCTGAGATCAATGAATCCCAAAGTAATTGCCACTGATGAAATAGGCAGCTTAGAGGATGTAGCCGCCATTCAAGAGGTTATAAACTGTGGGATAAAGCTAGTTACCACAATTCATGGTTATCATTTAGATGATATTTATAAACGACCTGCCCTCAGCAGTCTACTAAATAACAATTTTGTCGGTAGGTTTATTGTCTTAGGGAAAAGTAAGGGAGTAGGAACAGTTGAAGGTATCTATCATCAGCTCCATGGAAAAAACATGCTCCATACAAGTATTAGTGGAATGAAGGATGGTGAAACAAGTGATTAAAGTACTAATGGCAATCATAATAGTAGTAATTTGTGGAATGGTGGGACTTTTGGTAGCTAACAACTTCAAGCTTAGACCTTGGCAATTAAGACAGATACAAACCAGCTTGCAGCTATTAGAGACCGAAATTGCTTATGCTCAGACTCCTTTACCAGAAGCATTCTCAAGAATTTCCCAGCAGGTTGAAAATCCAGTTAGCAAGCTGTATTCAACATCGGCAAGGCTGTTGAATACAAGGAAAAGCTGCAACCTTCAGGAAAGCTGGCAGCAGGGTCTGACAGAGCTAATGTCAGAAGGAGCACTAATTGAGAATGATATTGCTATCTTGAAGGTATTAGGCTTTAATCTTGGCTCCACAGACAAAGAAGAACAAATAAAGCATTTGCGGTTAGCCAAAGAACAGCTTAAGCAGCAAGAATTAGCTGCTGAAGAAGAAAAGACGAAAGGAGAGAGACTTTGGAGGTATTGTGGCTTCTTAACTGGACTGATTATCGTAATTCTTATTTTATAAAGGGGGCAATCAAGTATGGATATTGATTTAATTTTTAAAATAGCTGCGGTAGGCATATTAACAGCAGTCTTTCACACTGTATTAAAGCAAGCCGGTAAAGAGGAGCAAGGTCAGTTAGTAACCCTAGCAGGGGTAACAATTGTACTCCTGCTGATTGTACCAATAATAGGTGATTTATTCGATAAAGTAAGATCAGTATTTCAGTTATATTAGGGAGTGGCTCTATGGAAATATTGCAGATAGTTGGCTTTGGATTAGTAGCTACTGTGTTGGCGGTAGTAGTCAAAAGACAAAAGCCTGAAATAGCCTTACAGCTGAGCTTAGTGGCAGGAATTATTATTTTCCTGCTGTTGGTGGATAAAATTAAAATGGTGATTTATGTACTGGAGGAGCTTTCAACAAAGGCTAATGTAAATATCTTTTATATGACAACTGTCTTAAAAATTGTTGGTATAGCCTATATAGCAGAATTTGGATCCCAGGTTTGTCGAGATGCAGGAGAATCTGCTATTGCAACTAAGGTTGAGTTTGCAGCTAAGATAATAATAATGGTAGTAGCTATCCCTATTATAGTTGCTATCTTGGAATCGGTAATAAGATTAATTCCCTAAGGTGGTCCGTTAATATGATAAATTTGCAAAAGGTGGGTGTCCTCAGTCTATTTACTTTAATGATTCTTATCCTGCTAACGGGAGCAGCTTTTGCTGAAGCCCAAATTAATCAAGACGAACTAATAGATGAACAAATAAGGGAGTTAGATTTAGAGCAGCTTAATCAATTTGTTAAAGAAATAGATGATGAAATTTTAAGCTATTTTCCAGAGCTTAGCCTAAGCAATCTAGTAGATGATATTCGCCGAGGTGAATTAAACCTTAATGTATCTACTATTTTGTCAGGTATGGCTAAATTAATGTTCAAAGAGATATTTGCTAATGGAGCTATATTAGCAAAGCTAGTTGTACTAGCAGTTATTTGTGCAATACTACATACCTTGCTTGAGGCCTTTGATCAGGGTTCTACGGCTAAACTGGCTTACGCTATTGCCTACTTAGTTTTGGTAGCGGTAGCCATTGGTTCCTTTACCTTGGCCATGGCCATTGGGAAGGAAGCAATTGAAAGAATGGTAACATTTATGCAAATTCTCATGCCTATTCTATTAACCCTATTAACTGCTATGGGAGGAGTTGCATCAGCAGCCCTGTTGCATCCAGTTTTAATTCTTTCCTTAAGCTTATTGGGTACAATCATTACAACAGTGGTACTACCCCTAATTTATCTTTCTGCAGTCCTTTCCATTGTAAATCAAATTTCTAGCAGATTACAGGTCAGTCGACTGATTAGCTTATTTAAGCAAATTAGCTTAGGGGTATTAGGATTATGCTTAACAGTATTTGTTGGGGTTATCTCTATTCAGGGAGTAGCTGGAGCAGTGGCAGATGGTGTCACTATCAGAACCGCTAAGTTTATGACGGGGGCTTTTATTCCGATAGTAGGCAAAATGTTTTCAGACGTATTAGAAGCAGTAATTGGGACTTCCATACTTTTAAAAAATGCTGTAGGTATCATTGGCGTGTTGATTATCTTCGGCTTAACGCTAATTCCTGCGATAAAAATAATAGCCATTTCTTTTATCTATCGACTGGCTGCAGCCTTAATTCAACCGATTGATGACTCGGGAGTTGGGGAATGTTTACAGTCTATGGCTGGAAGTCTTATCATGGTCTTTGCAGCAGTTTCTGCAGTAGGGGTAATGTTCTTTATGGCGGTAACCATAATTGTCAGTGCCGGTAACTTTACCGTAATGCTTAGGTAGGTGATAAGGTGGAATTAATAACTAATATAGTTCGAGAAATAGTAATTATTGTCTTATTAGCAAGCTTCCTAGAAATGCTTTTGCCTAAAAGCAACATGAAGCGATTTGTCCAAGTAATCTTAGGCTTATTTATCTTAATATCAATCTTAAATCCTATTGCCAGCTTGATCAGCTCTGATGAAATGACTTTTCAAATAGAGGCTTGGCAATATCAACCTGTAGCCACTAGTGATTTAGAGGATATTCTGGCCCAAGGGCAAAGGTTAGCTAGGGCCGGGGAGGCTTCCGCTGTTCGGGAGTATGAAGTGCGAATTGAAAAGCAAATCAGTTCATTAGTTACACTTGTTCCTGGCGTAGATTATGTTGATGTAACGGTGTCTGTAGGGGATGGCGATAAGGGCTTAGTGGGAGATATTCAACAGGTGTTATTGACAATCCATAATAACAATAATAATAGCAAACAGGAAAGCGCCCAGTCTCCTATCAATGAGATAGAGATTGACGATATCGTTATAAACCTTCAGGAAGAGCAACAAAATGTATCTGAATCCACAGAAAATTTGTTTGCCACTGGACAAATAGAAAGGGACGTCATCCAATTAGTAAGTAATTTTTATGGATTGTCAGCAGAAAAAATTACCGTAGAGATAGATTGAAAAAAATATTATTCTTTTAAAAAATTATAGGAGGGATTTTGGCAATGAGCAAACTGGGAGAGCAATTTAAAGAATTAAAGGATAAAGGTAGCAAAGGCTTCTTAAACCTTAATAGCAAGCAGACAAAAATTGTAACGTGGGGCGCCTATATTATAATGGCCATGCTTTTAATAACAGTGGCAACCAACACTTTGTTAAATAGTGTTAGTACTACACCAGAACAGAACTCACTCCCACTATCTAATGAACCACCAAGTATAGCGAAGTCAGAAACGGATATAGGTTTGGCGGAGCAGGAGCTAGAGTCCAGATTAGAGAGAATTCTTAGTGAAATCCAAGGAGCTGGAAAGGTTAGCATCAATTTAAATTTAATATCGGGACCTACCTATGAGTATGCTACTAATGTCATGACCAACAGCAGAGTAACTGAAGAAAGCGTCAATGGTGGCAACAGAATAATTAATGAAAATAATGAAGAGGGAAGTTTAGTAGTAACTAGGGGATCAAATAACAGTGAATTACCAGTAATCATAAGAGAAAGCAAGCCCCAGGTACAAGGAGTTTTGGTAGTAGCTGAAGGGGCAACTGATCCAAGAATTAAAATGGAGCTAAGTAGAGCTGTAGAAACGGTACTAGGGATAGGTAATCATCAAGTTCATGTAGTTCCTAAAGGAAGGTAGGTGTTTAAAAAATGATTGTTACCTTAAAGAAGAAAAACATTTTAGTAGGCATGATAATCCTATTGGCAGCCAGCTTCCTTGTTATTAATATATTCGGGATGAAGTCCCAGGCCAGCTATCAAAGTATGCTAGAGGAGTATGCTGAGAGAATAGATGAAGAAGAGGATATTTTCACAGTAGCCGGTAACCCTATGGAGATAGGCACCCAAATTGAGGTGCCCATTGAAAGCAGTTATTTCATGGAGTATAAATTAGAAAGAGACCGAATTCGCAGTAGACAAATAGATATTTTGCGTGAGATTGTAAATAACCCTAATTCTATCTCGGAAAATAGAATGGAAGCACAGCAGCGGCTATTTAGAATCAGTGACAATGTGGAAAAAGAGTTGGAGCTAGAAAGCTTGCTAGCAGCAAAAGGCTTAGAACATACAGCAGTACTTATTCAAGCTGAA
>JAWSUQ010000207.1:0-5607 GCA_033549265.1 Bacillota bacterium | reverse complement strand
GGCACGATCCACTATCAGCTGTATCTCTTCTTGTCCTTCTTCAAAGCTGTTGGATACATCTTTAGTACCAGGTGTCTGTTCAATAATAACTGTTAGTTCTTGTGCCACTGAATAAAGCTGTTCTAAATCATCGCCCTTAACAGAAACTTCAATAGGAGCACCGGCCATCCCCATGCCTGTTATGCCACTATTTTCTGTGACGGTTATCTCCGCCCCAGCAATCTTGGCTATCTTTTTAGTAATAGCCTTGACCATTCCATTAGTACTATATTCCCGTTGTTCCCGTGGAACTAATACTAACTCCAGCTGACCTCTACCTGGATTAGAGGAACCCATATCAAAGCCACCGGAGCCTCCTACCATAGCAGATACAGTTTCAATTTCATTTTTAAAGCCAGCTAATGCCGCTTCAATCTGCCTTACCACAGCATCAGTCTCATCTAATTTTGCACCATCAGGCATATCTACCCTGATTGATATTAGTCCCTCGTCTACTGCGGGAATAAATTCAGCCCCAATCATAGGTATTAATGCTAAACTGCTAATCAATAACACCGTTACAGTAACCACAGTAGTTTTCCGATGGCTTAAGCACCATTTTAGAGAGTGCCCATAAATTTTGGCCAAGCTTTCAAACCACCCTCCAGCTGCCTTTACTATTACTTGAGGTCCAATTTTTGAGTGCCTCTTATCGTCTCCATTGACCTTCAGCAAACGGGAGGCCAACATGGGAATAAGTGTCAATGCTACCACCAGAGAGGCGATTAAAGCAAAAGAAACCGTAAGGGCTAATTCAGTAAATAATTCTGAAGCTATCCCGTCTACATAAACGATAGGAAAAAACACTGCCACCGTAGTAAAGGTTGCTGCAGCAATAGCATTTGATACCTCATTGGCACCAAGCTTAGCAGCCCCAATTTGATCATGCCCCTGCTCCCTATATCTAAATATATTCTCAACAACTACAATGGCACTGTCCACCATCATACCAACCCCTAAAGCAAGCCCACCTAAAGACATCATATTAAGGGAAAGTCCACCAAAGTACATGAGGATAAAGGTGGCAATTACAGAAATGGGCATAGCCAAGCCTATAACTAAGGTACTGCGAATATTGCGTAGAAACACAAATAAAACTAAAACTGCCAATGCCCCGCCAATAATTAAATTTTTAACAACATTTTGAATGGAAAACTCAATAAACTCTGCTTGGTCTAAGATAGTCGCAATTTCTAGATCAATCGGAAGCTGCTGTCTGATATCAACCAAGGCAGCTCTTGCTTCCCTCACTACCTGCACCGTATTGGCACTAGCCTGTTTTTGGATAGAGAGACCTATGCTTGTCACATCATTAACCCTACTATAACTAGTTATCTCTTTAAAGGCATCTTCTACTTCCGCTACATCTTTTAAACGGATAATATTACCTGCCGGAGTAGTAATTGGCGTTTCGGCAATTTGGGCTACCTCAATAAACTCACCAGTGACTCGAACAATTATCTCTTCTGTGCCTTCAGTAACTTTCCCCGCCGACAAGCTCATATTTTGCACCTGTAGGGCTTGAGTTACCTGACTTAGGGCTAAGCCGTAGGTTTGAAGCTTTTTCGGCTCAACCGTTACTAATATTTCGCGAGAAATGCCTCCAGTAATATCTACAGAAGCTATGCCTTCAATACGCTCTAGCCGAGGCTTGATAGTATCCTCTGCCAAACGCTTGACTTCCTCAATGGGGATATCCCCGCCTATACCTAGCTGTAGAATAGGCATCATGGCAGGATCCATCTTTAATATTAGGGGCTCTCCAGCATCATCAGGAAGAAAGCCTTTTACCACATCTACCTTTTCTCTAATTTCTAAGGTGGCAAAATCCATATCGGTGCCAAATTCAAAGTTAATTAAAATCATTGAGTTGCCTGTAGAGGAGGTAGACGTTATGGAAGTAACGTTACTTACTGTTCCTAAGGTGTTTTCTAAGGTCCTAGTGACCATATTTTCCACTTCCTGAGGAGCTGAGCCATCATAACTTGTTAGTACTGCTGCTACTGGCAAATTTATCTCTGGAAAAAGATCTAAATTTAAGTCCCCAAGAGAAACTGCTCCAATTAAGAGGATTGCTAGCACCACCATTACCACAGTAACAGGACGGTTAACGGAAAAGTTAGCTAGCTTCATCAATAGCTACCTCCCCACCTACTACTGTCACTTTACTGCCTTCCTCTAAATAGTGTTGTCCCTTAACAACCACCTTTTCTCCAACTTGTAGGCCTTCTGTAACAATAATTTCTGCCTCGTTATTCATGCCCAGCTTAACTATTCTTTTTTCAGCTTTTCCATCTACTATTACATAAACAATTTTTTCTCCATTTTGTTCCAGCACAGCTTGCATAGGCACTACAATTTCCCCGCCCTGCCGTTCAGTGGTAATATCCACGCTAGCACTCATACCACCTTTTAATTGCCCAGCTTCATTGGCTACTTCAACCTTCATTAAGAAGGTTCTAGTTCTGGGGTCAGCTACTGGACTGATATTAGTAATCTTCCCTTCAAAAGGTTGCTTGGAAACGGCAGACACCAGTACTTTTGCTTGTTGGCCCTTTTCTACTTTATTAATATCCTTTTCCGTTAAATTAATTTGGATTTCAACTTTGTCCAACTGGTTTATCACTACTACAGCCATGCTAGGACTAGCCATCTCACCTACTTTTGCAGATACAGCACTAACTACCCCACTGATAGGTGCTGTAATAACCGCATTATCCAATTGATTACGAGCATTTCTTAAGGTTACCTCAGCTTGTGCTACCTGAAGCTCTGCTAGCCTTATATCTTCTGGGGTAGCCCCTACTTCCGCCATCTTTAAACTTTCCTCAGCTTGCTTTAGTTGGGCAGTCGCCACTTTATATTGAGTCTCTGCTTGCTCTAACTGCTGCTTAGGAATTGCACCCGCTTGATACAATTGTTCGGTCCGCTCAAAGGCTACTTTAGCTGACTCATACTGAGCTTGAGACATAGAAAAAGCAGCTCTAGACTGTTCTAACTGCTCAATACGGGTACCAACCTTTAATTTTTCTAGCTGCAGTAGCGCCAGTTGATAACTTACCTCAGCTTGGTCTACTTGACCAGAGATGTCACTAGTATCAAGCTGCACTAATACATCTCCAGCTTCCACTTGGTCTCCATCCTGAACATAAACTCTGGCTATTTTGCCATTCATTTTAGGTATTATGTTAACTGTTTGCTTTGGGTAGATTGTTCCTAAATAAGCGTTGGAAATATCTATCTCACCCTCAATAGCTTCTAGCACCTCTACCGGTATTATCTTTTCATTTTCTACATCAATTGGCTCTTGCTGGCCACAGCCAGCTATTAAGGTTAATACTAATACTGCCATTACCAATAGTAGTTTATAACTTCTCACTCAATTCTTCCTCCCAAAAGTATATTCTGACCGGCTAGTCAGTCAGCTACGAATAGTATATATCCGCCCTATTTCAGTGTCAATGCCCATGCCTTTGATTCTATAAAATTTCACATTTTTTTCATCATCACTTAACATCTTTAGCCTTTGGCATATCTCTATTGGTGGTTCTAAGAGGTAGCTCCTCTAAGAAAAAAGTTATTACTAGCCCCATAAACACAAGGATTGCTCCTACAGCAAAAACCCCTGATAAAGAATAGTTAAGTGCTTCCCGAAGAATATTGATCATAGCTTCTAGGGTTCCCTCTAAGTGAGCTGGCAAGGCAGCCTGAATCCTGGCTATTTCCTCATGATTCATTAAAATTTGGGGGTTTTGTAAAGCAGCGAATGACTCTGCCATTTGAGGCTCTTGCTGCCATAGATCATCGACTATTGTTTGACTAAAGAGCTTGTTGAGATGGATAGCTAGACGCTGGTTCATTACTATACTCAATAGGGCCACGCCAATAGTTCCACCGAATTGACGAAACAACTGGGACGTAGCAGTAGCAACACCTAAATATTTATTATCTACCGCATTTTGAGCGGTTAATGAAAATATCGGAAAGCTAATGCCTAAGCCTATCCCTATTACCATCATATTTATCCCAACATTAATCACTGCAGTATCTTTATTCATCAGGGCCATAGACGTAATTCCGCCAGTCATTACAGCTAACCCCATAATTGCCAGCTTTCTATACTTGCCGGTTCTACTGACTATCTGCCCCGTAATAGCACTAGTTGTAACCATAGTTAGCAGCATTGGCATTACTGCAAAGCCCGAAGTTGTAGCTGAAGCCCCCAGCACACCTTGAACGAAAAAGGGAGTGTACATCACTGCCCCAAACATTCCTATTCCACTTAAAAACCCCACTACGTTTGCTACTGTAAAAGATCTGCTTCTAAATAGATGAAGGGGCAGCACAGGGCTCTTTACTCTTCCTTCCACCAGCAAAAAAGCTGTTAAGGCTAGCATAGCCCCCCCCAATAGAATTAAAATCTCTATTGAGCCCCATGTGTATCGGCTACCACCCCAGGTAAAGGCCAAGAGCAATGGCACCATGAAAGCTGTTAATAAAATGGAGCCATAGTAATCTATGGTTTCACCTTTTCGTCTTTCTACTGTTGGAAATAGCCAGGTAATAAGCAATAAAGCAATGACGCCAAAAGGAAGAAAAACCCAGAAAATCCAGTGCCAATCAGCATTATCAACAATGTATCCTCCTAAGGTAGGGCCAAGAACACTAGCTATACCAAAGGCTGCCCCCATTAGTCCTTGCCATCGTGCCCGTTCTCTTGGTGAAAACAGGTCTCCAATAGCTGCAAAAGAGGTAGACATGATCATACCGCCTCCAAGTCCTTGGATGCCACGACTAAGTATTAAGTGGATTATATCTTGAGAAAGGCCAGCTAAAAGTGAGCCAATGATAAAGATTGTTAATCCTGATAAAATAAAAGGCTTTCGCCCGTAGATATCCGACAGCTTGCCTACTAGAATAGCAGTTATACTTGAGGCCAGCATATAAATCGTAAATACCCAGCTAAAGTATTCCATTCCTCCTAAGCTGGCAATTATTCTGGGCAAGGCAGTTCCAACAATAGTCTGATTTAAGGCGGCAAAAAGCATAGCAGACATAACCGCTATTATCACAACTATTTTTTGTTTATGAGCCATATGTTCCATCTTATATCAGTTCTCCTTATTGTTCCAATTATTTGAATTTAGAACCTTATCTCAACATAATATAAAAAAATAAAACAGTCAACCCAAATTAGGGCTGACTGTTTTCACAAAGTTATTATATGTTGATTTTAAAAATAAACTAATAAAAAAAAGACCGAATTTTGTATTCCAGTCTTGTCAGAATTCTTTTATTATCCATTAGTTTTTGCTCAATAATTATGTGGAGCCCATAACCGGATTTGAACCGGTGACCTCCGCCTTACCAAGGCGACACTCTGACCTCCTGAGCTATATGGGCTCGTTGGTTGCGGGGACAGGATTTGAACCTGTGACCTCCGGGTTATGAGCCCGACGAGCTGCCAGCTGCTCTACCCCGCGTTAATAAAATGGTGGAGAGAGAAGGATTCGAACCTTCGAAGGCTGAGCCAACAGATTTACAGTCTGCCCCCTTTGGCCACTCGGG
>JAWSUQ010000206.1:950-5624 GCA_033549265.1 Bacillota bacterium | reverse complement strand
CTGCAGATATGTTAAGTGATTGCCACCTTTCCCTTTCTATCCTCGAAAAGCCCCTTAATTTGTCTGAAATAAATCCTATGTTTCCCATTAGTTGGATGCTATAATAACCTTGCTTTCTAAATATACTGTTAAGATTTACATTTATCAGGAGGTATACCTTATGGCAGCTCGCATTATTTTAATTGTATTAGTAGCACTAATCGCTTTAGGAGGTATTGGTGAAACCTATTCAAATTTTTCAGAGCATAAAGATTATATCGATACTATTGTAACTCTAGCTATAGAAGATACTTCATGGCTAAAGGCCAGCAACAAAGATGACCTCTATATTTACTTTGGGCGTATGTTTAACTCTGAGCTTACAGAAGAGCTAGTAGAAGAAACATGGCCCTATTTTGAAAACCCATCTGATATGTATCATAATGCTATTGTAGAGAAAACAAAAACTATGGTAATAGGAAACTCTGCTTATACCATAGCATCAATAGAATTATATAACACAAGTTTTGTGGAGCCTATTCTTGAGGCTACCGGCACCGGGGTCTTTCGCCTAACCTTTAATAATAATTTATGGCGAATAGTATCTATGGACTTTACCTGGAACTATTTAGATAATGAATAGGTTATCTAATTCTAGCTTTTCAACACCTTAAGCATATCCTCCATCATAGTTAATCTTCTCTTCTCATCATTTAAAATTGAACCAATAGTCTGTTCTAGAACTCTTAGCTGCCGTTCATCAAACATATTAATCAAGTGCTCCAGTCTTATTTTTTTATCATTAACATGCAGCAGTGTTGCTTCGTCGCCTGTTCTTAAGTTAGCAGTATTAGCTTCGTCCGTATCTAGATGAATCTCGGTGTGAGTGTTTTCCGGGGCAACCCTAACCACCACAAAATCAAATACTAAGCTTCTGTCTCCTTTTACTACCACCATAGCGTAATCCTTATGTTTAAAGCCAAACTCTTCAGCATCCTCTTCTGTCATATGGATATGCCTTTTTGCCACTATCAGTCCATCCTTCAACAGCACTCGACCTGCCGGTCCAATAATAGATATACTTTCAGATCCTACTAAATCCCCAGATAGCCTTATGGGAGGGTTCACACCAAGCTTAATTCCATCTGTTTTTGCTATTTCTACCTGGGTCTCTGGTCTAGGCGGCCCAATAATAGCTACCTTCTCTAACTTCCCTTTGGGGCCTTCAATTACTAATCTTTCTTTGGAAATATATTGGGTGGCAATAGATAAATACCGCTCCGGCGTAAGTTCATATCCTTCTCCAAAGAGCTTTGCTAGATCCTCTTGACTTAAGTGTACATGCCGAGCTGATACTCCCACAGTAATTTTCAATATTTATCACTCCTTAAAGTCAGTTAATGAATAATTTCTACTAATTTTAAGTTTTTATTCAACATTTTAACGATAATTCCCTTCCCTGGCATTATCCTTTTTGCAGGAAAATGCTCCTTCATGTGGAAATATGCTAAAGGAGGGATCTATCTTATGACTATATCAATGAACCAAAAAATATATATTAAAGCTCATTCCCAAATCTATAAAGATAAATATGAGAGCAAAGTAATAGCTATTAACTCTAGTGATTTGCATGTTGCCATGCCCTACGATATGGGTCGAATAGTATTGCTAGGTGTTGGTACCAGGATAGAAGTGTATGATAGTCAAGACAACCTCTTATTTCACAGTATAATAAGAGAAAAAAATCATAGTGACCTTCCTTATTTAAAGTTAGATCTCCCCTCTGGAAATATAATTGAAGGCAAACTTAAAGAAAATAAAGCATGCCGCGTCATTGCTATCACTAGTGGCAAGGGTGGAGTTGGCAAGACCAACTTTACTATCAACTTAGGCATAGCACTATCGCAGCTAGGTTATAAAACAGTTATTATAGACGCTGATCTAGGGACAGCTAATGTTGATGTCTTAATGAACATAAAACCAACCTTCTCTCTAACGGATGTGATTAATGGCCAAAAAGAAATATTAGATGTTATTGTGGAAGGCCCTAAAGGAGTACTTCTTATCCCAGGTGGCTCAGGAATTCAAACTTTAGCCAATCTCAGTCAAGATCAATTAGATTACACCGCTACCAAATTGCAGCAGCTGGAGCAATTTGCAGATTTTCTATTAATTGATACTGGTGCAGGCTTAAATAATAGTGTGGTTAGCTTTGTGTTAGCTGCAGATGAAGTACTAGTAGTCACTACCCCTGAACCCCATGCCATTACAGATGCCTATGCTATTATTAAGGTTATGACAGAACAGGATAAGGAAATTAATCCTAACTTAATTATTAATAGAGCTGAGACAAAAGAGGAAGCAACCGCTGTGGCCCATAGGATTCAGAATGTAGTAAAGAGATTTCTTAATCTGGAAATGACTTACCTGGGTTATATTATTGATGACCCCCATGTTCTAAAATCCGTCAAAGCCACTACTCCTGTTTATATTAAGTTTCCCTTTGCTCCAGCTAGTAAATGTATAAATTCGATTGCCTTAAACATAACTAATACTCAACCTAAATTATCTGCATCTAAATCTTTTTTTCATAAAATAAAGCGTCTATTTTCGTGACAGAAAAGATAAAAAGAGCATGAGTTCACTATACCTCATGCTCTTCTTAGTACTATCTATTCTTTTTCAAACATATCCTTACCAACACTACATAGTGGACAAACCCAATCCTCAGGTACATCTTCCCAAGCTGTTCCTGCCGCTACCCCATTATCTGGGTCTCCTTCTGCTGGATCGTACACATAACCACAAGCACTACATACCCATTTTTCCATATGTATACCTCCTTAATAGTTTAGCCCCATTTTTTCTTGCCAATATGATTAATGATTTCTGCTTTAATCGATCGCTGTAGAAAATCTGCATTTTCCAGAGCTGTTTGAAATATCTTTACGCAACCAGGATCTAGCTCGTCATCAATTCCTTCCTCAGCAATTATTGCAACTTCATTTAATAAAGTACTAAGCTCCATTAAAAGATCATTTGAGTAAAGAGACCTTTCAACTAAAGTAGCCTCATCCTCAGATAGTTGGCCAAACTTTTCCTTTGGAGCTCCACATTTAGGACATTGTTCAGGAGCTTCTACTCCTTCTGCCAGAAAATTACACACACTACAACGCCACATAAATCTCCCACCTTTCTATACTCTTGTAATTATCCTTTGTAATAAAGGATTTTTTAAACAGGAAAATAGTGTGAACCTAAAAGGCATCTACTTCAGGTCGATAGAACTCACCAGAGTGCTTACATAATGGACATAGCTCTAGCGGTCTAGTTCCTGTATTTACATAGCCACAAACCTTGCATCTCCAGGTAGTTTCTTCTTCCACCTCAGGCTTCTTGTTGTCCTTAGCCAACTGTAATAAAGCAGCATATCTCTTTGCATGCTCCTCCTCAACCTTAGCTAGCTCCTCAAAAACCTTTGCCGCCTCTAAATCCCCGGCTTCTCTTGCTTCCGCCGCAAATTTAGGATACATACTTTCATGCTCGTAGTTTTCACCATCTAGTGCAGCCTGAAGATTTTCTTCGCTGTTCCCTAAGCCATTTACCATTCTTAATAATATTTCTGCGTGTTTCTTTTCGTGCTCTGCAGTCTCCTCAAAAATATCTGCTAGCCAATGTAACCCCTCGCCTCTAGCTACCTTAGCAAAGAAGGTATACTTATTGCGGGCTTGACTTTCTCCTGCAAAAGCTGCTTTTGCGTTTTCTATAGTTTTTTTATTCATTAGTATTTCCTCCTTATTTTATGATTATTTTCCATAATAATATATTATTTAAACTTGTAATTAATAAAATCCTGCTTAATAAAAAAATAAATTAGTTATTATTATTAATAACTTGGAAAATAAGCTACTGTTTGTGTTAAAACCCATTTTCTCAAATATTTATTGACTAAAAATACAAATACTGTTAAACTAGTTATAGTTAGAAAATTTATAATGTTTTAAAAACAATTCCATAGAGGTAGGTGTTTCAGCTGTGAATCTTAAAGAAATCACCCAGACTCTAAAGGCAAAGCAGTATAAGCTAACCCCACAACGTATAGCTATCATCAAAATAATGCTAGAAGTCAACCACCCTTTAAGCGCTCTGGATGTGTTTCAGAAGGTTAAGGTTTATCACTCCAATATCAGCTTAGATACAGTTTATAGAAGTCTCCACCTATTAGCGGCAATTGGTGTTGTCAGTTTAATTAATATTGCCAACAGAGAGCGAGAGCTATTTGAACTGGCCCAACACCATCACCATTTAGTCTGTACAAAGTGTGGTCAGGTAATCTGTATGGAATCAATTTTAATGGAACATGATACTATTATGCAGCAGGCAGCCACTACTGAAAATTTTCAGGTGACAGGTCATGCCTTTGAAGTCTATGGCTTCTGTAGCAATTGTCACTAAAGCTTCACCAGATTAGACGGCGTTTTTCCCACTAACCCTGCTACTAAGTTCTCCGCAGCAACTAGAGCCATTTTAGTTCTAGTGGCTATGCTAGCACTCCCTATATGCGGCAACAATACTATATTCGATAGCGTTAACAAAGGATCATCTAAATTTATAGGTTCCTTTTCAAATACATCTAACCCTGCCGCCCAAATAATATTGTCTCTTAGCGCTTCATATAAGGCCTCTTCATTAACA
>JAWSUQ010000206.1:0-940 GCA_033549265.1 Bacillota bacterium | reverse complement strand
ACAGTTTAAAAGAATTCCTGTTGGCTTCATTAAAGCTAGCTCTCTTTTACCTATCATGTTTCTCGTTTCTGCAGTAAGAGGAGTCAAAATTAAAACAAAATCACTTTCAGCCAATAATTCATCTAATTGGCGATAGCTAGCACCAAGCTCCTTCTCGGCATACATATTTCTCGTCCGATTATTATATATAATGTTCATATCAAATCCCTTAGCCCTTTTAGCTACTGCTTCACCTATCCTGCCCAGACCAATAATGCCCAATGTAGCTCCAAATACATCTTGCCCTGTCATTTGCATAGGAAACCAGTGGTTCCACTTCCCTTGACGTAAATAGTTACTTGCTTCCACTATACGGCGTGAGGTTGCTAAAAGGAGAGCCATAGCTAGGTCAGCTGTTGTCTCTGTTAACACCCCAGGGGTGTTTGTAACCATTATTCCCCTTGCACTACAGGCAGCAACATCGATATTATCATACCCTACTGCCATATTGCTGACAATTTTAAGCCGCTTAGCTTCGTTTAATACCTCAATATCTACTCTATCAGTTAGCAGGGTGTATAAACCGTCTACGTTCTGCACCTTTTTAAGCAGTTCCCCTCTGGGCATGGGCTGTTCAACCTCAGGCCATTGCTCTATTTCGCATGCCCTATTAAGAATGGCCAATGCTTCCTCTGGTATCCTTCTAGTAATCAAGATTCTAGGTTTATTAAGTTCACTTCTGGATAGACTCATAAATATTACTCCTTTACTTATTAACTTATATTTAAGCGTCTTTTTCTGCAGGCAAGCTGAAAGTTGTTGCAGCAATAGTCGCTTGGTTGTATAATTAAATTGATTAGATTTATAAATAATTTGATATTGAGGTCTAAATATGGATTTGAAACCAATCAAAACACGAAGGATATATGAGCAAATTGTTGACCAAATTAAGCATTTAATT
>JAWSUQ010000205.1:0-5632 GCA_033549265.1 Bacillota bacterium | reverse complement strand
AGGACGTGCTCAAAATGCTGAGGTGCTAGGTATTGCCAGCAGCAGCGGAAAAGCCAAAGAAGTAGCTGAAAAATTCAATATACCAAAGTCATACAACAGCTATGAAGCGATGCTTCAAGACCCAGAAATAGACGCGGTTTATATATCGCTTCCAAACCATTTACATAAGAAATGGACTATTGAAGCAGCAAAACATGGAAAGCATATTCTTTGTGAAAAGCCTGCAGCTTTAACTGCTAGGGAGACACAGAAAATGGTTCAGTTTTGCAGGCGTAACAAGGTAAAGTTTATGGAAGCCTTTATGTATCAGTTTCATCCCCAACATGAGCGAGTAAAAGAGATAATAGCTGCAGGTGAGATTGGAGATGTAAAATTTATGCGGGCAAGCTTTTCCTTTCTCCTGCTGCAAAGAGAGGGAAATATAAAAACAAATAGAAGTAAAGGCGGAGGAAGTATTTATGATGTTGGCTGCTATTGCTTACATGCCATTCGTAATATATTAGAGACAGAGCCAACTGAAGTTCACATCTATGCTGATATTGATCCGGATTTTCAAGTAGATACATCCGCCTTTGGCTATATAAAGCTACAAAATGGCGTTAATGCGTACCTCGATTGTAGCTTTGATATGACCCTTAGGGCCGAATATGAGGTTATTGGAACTAAGGGTCAAATAAAGGTGCCAAGGGCCTTTCGTCCAGATAATTATGGTGGTGAAGGCATTATAATTGTTCAAAAGGAAGGCGTCACAAGAGAAGAAAAATTAATGGGCGATATATATAAGTTAGAGGTTGAACATTTATCAAAAGTAATCTTAGAAGATAATGAACCTTCTTATTCCGGTGAAAATGCTATTCAAAATATGCGTGTTATTGAGGCCTGCTATGAATCCATCAAAATTAGAAATGCTATCACACTTTAAATAAATCCTTTTTCGCAATTTCCTATAGTTCTTTGAGATTTCAATTTAAAAAAAGGTTAGCTATTGCTAACCCATGGAGATATCAGGATAAGTTTATTTGGGTACCTGCTCCGGTGCTGAATTTTACATACAGCTTAAAGGTGGAAAAAGTTTATCATTTATCGGTCGTTTAAATATGCTATTTTAAGCGGTATAGTTTTTTAAATTACTTATCATAATAAGTGTAGAGATAGAAGGTGATTAAACTAGATAAAAAGGAGAGAAGATTAGTGAAAAAAATAGCTATTTCCCCTCAATTAACTAATGTAAAACAAGAGCTAGAGCAACAAGGATATCAGGTAGTAAATTTAGAGAAGAATAATTGGCAGGATGCAAGTGCTGTAGTAGTAAGTGGAATGGATGATGATATTATGGATATTGAAAATACAACGACAAAAGCACCTGTTATCGATGCTGCTGGCAAAACTACTAAAGAAATAATCAACAGAATAGAACAAATCTAAATAATCTATAATAAATAATGTGAATTAAATACTAATCAATTAAAATGACCTCGAAAATGAGGTCATTTTTTTTAGAGCTATTAAGTACTTGTAGTGTGGACGAAAATCAACCCTTTAATTCAACCAAAGGGTTGATTTTTTTTATTACCACTCCAGCTACAATAATCTTAAAAGATTAATTAGGGAGATGAGTGAAATGGAATTAATGTCAAAAACAAAAACACAAATGGGTGATAGACCGCTAATACTATTTTTCATAATAAGCTTTTCTATGGCCTGGTTATTAGGTGGGGTAGCAATAGCTGAGAACTATGGACTGTTGAAATTTAATCTGCCTGTGCTTCCGTTTCTAACTATCGGTTCATGGGGGCCTAACATTGCCGCTTTTATTGTACTTGGTTTTATTATGAAGAAAAAGAGCAGAATTAAAGATTTGCTTAAAGACTGGTGCAGATGGAATATAAATATATTTTGGTATGTGGTTGCTGTTTCTCCAGTTGCTGTAGCTTTTCTTGGACTTGGACTATACAAAGTATTTCACGGAAGTATTCCTCTGTCAGAGGAAATAGTAAATCCAGTAGCATTGATTGTTTCATTAATATTGTCACTAGTTACTGGTGCGACTGGTGAAGAGTTAGGTTGGAGAGGGTTTGCACTTCCCTGGCTTCAAACAAAAATGAATGCCTTATTTGCTAGTATAGTGCTTGGGGTAATTTGGTCTTTATGGCATCTTCCCCTATGGTTTGCAGGACTTGGCTTTGAAAGTATGTCCTTCGGTGCATATATGATAGTGGGAGTGTCATTTTCGGTAATAGTAACCTGGTCCCTTAATAATACAAAAGGCAGCATGGTTTTGGCAAGCCTACTTCATATGTTCCTAAATTTTTCGTTAATCATTTTTAAAGATGAAGTATTTCCTTACTTTGCCAGTGCTTTTGCTGTATACGCTATAGTAATAGTTATCATCTACGGTCCAAAAAAGCTTTCTAAGAGTTCAGTAGCTATTCCAGTGGATAAAAATCATAATACATGGATTGCTTAGGCTGCTAACTGGTTAAAGGGGAATTTGAAGGAAAATATTGATATGAATAAAAAAATAGCATAAAATGGTATAAAGTTGATATCTTCCAAAAGGGTGATAAGATGAAGGATGATCTAAGCTTTATATCCACTAAGCTGAGGATGCCTATACCAAGAAAAAACTATGTTAGACGGGAAGGGTTATTTAGTAAGCTAGAAAATATGATGGACTACAAGGTCACTTTAATTCAAGGAACTGCTGGAAGTGGCAAGACCACCCTGTTGACTTCATTTATTAAAGAAAATCCCCTAACTACCTATCAGTGGATAACTATTAACCCGGACAATAATTTGTTTTCCTTTTGGTATTACATGTTAGAGGCTACAAAGGTGCATTTAGGCAAGGAAAAAGAGAATATATTTTCTTTATTCAAATCTATCATGCAGAAGGAAGATATTGAAAAGCTAATGGTTATTCTGATTAACCAGCTAAGTCTAGCAGATGAGTTTGCTATTGTCTTAGATGATTTTCATCTTGTTAGAGATGAATATTTGTTGACAACTATCGAATTTTTTATCAAGAACTGTTCTAGTAATGTACATCTTGTTTTATTAACTAGGGAACGACCGGCACTGTATCTAGGTGACCTAATAATGGCAGGGCAGCTTTTAGAAATAGGCGAAGAAGAAATGAAATTTTCATCTGCAGAAGGACGTATTTTCTTAAACGAGACCTTAAACATAGATATTGACAGCGAGATGACTGCTAAAATTAGTAATTTAGCTGAAGGATGGGTAGGAGGCCTTCAGCTAATTGCCTTAGCGGTGGTAAACAATCGAGATAGTGTGATTAATAATATCAAGGTTCTTAATAAGTATGTAGTAGAATATTTATCTCGTGAAATACTAGATTCTTTAAGTCAAGAAGAAAAGGATTTTTTAGTACATACTTCAGTATTAAGCTACTTTAATGAAGCTATCTGCAATCAGGTGTTGGAAAAACATAACACGAAAGAGATAATAAATAGATTGCTGGATAAAAATCTATTCATTATAGAGATTGATAATGGAGAAGCCTATAGGTATCATAATATTTTTGACGAATTTCTCAAGGTGAAATTTTCTCAGCTTAACTGCAACAAAAAGAAACAAATACAATTAAAGGCTGCCCAGGCATATGAGAAGATAGGCGATTTTGATGGAAGCATTAAGCATTATTTAGAAATAGAGCAGTTCCAAGAAGCCTTAAAAGTAATTGAAAAAATAGGACAAAATCCAAAAGGCTGGTCATACTTAAGCCAAATACCCCTTAAATGGGTGGTAGAAAACAAAGAACTGCTGCTCCAAAGATTTTTTTATCACTATTGCAACTTAGAATTAGAACAGTGTCGCCATACCTTAGAGGTATTAGACAGCAAAGCTGATGACCAATTATCTAAGAGTATTTCTACTTTTGCCAAAGCATTAATAGAAGAACAAAACTTAGAGGTAGACCTTAATTTCTTAGAAGAGCTAAAAAATATAGATTTAGGTGAAGTTACTAAGGCAATTATGCTTTTAAACACTTCAGCTTTTTTGGCAATTCAAGATAAGTACAATAAAGCTTTGGAGCTTGCGGAGCAAGTTATGACAATTGAGAGTAACATCCAAAACCCCTATCTTAAGTTTTTTGCTCTAAGTTTAATGAGTCAAATTAAAGAAGAACTAGGTGATCTGACGGAATGCCGAGCTCTTTATGGACAAATATTTCAGTTAATAGAAGAAAATCCCCTGTTAGATCCTTTGGCTGCCAATAGCTATATAGGAATAACAGGTATTTATCTAAAAAGCTTGAACTTAAATATGGCTGAACAGTCATTGACCAAAGCTAGTCAAATTATTAAAAGTAATTATAGCTCCTTGGAAAGAGCATATCTATTTAATTTATTAGAATTAAAATGTTTAACAGGAGAAGTACAAGAGGCTGGGGAGCTTTTAAATAAGCTGAATATATCTAGAATCCAAGAAAATCATTTATATTATTTTGCTATCTTAAAATATCTAATTTTTTTACAGACCGATAAAGAATTGTTAAATAACTTTGTTGAATTATTTACCGACTACAGAAAGAATCACATTTTAAGAATGGATGATAAGCTATTATATGCCAGAGTTTTATTTATGCAGGAGAAAGTAGTGGAAGCATTGGAGCTTGTTGACCAAGTATTAGAATTTACTAGAAGAAACAGAGTAAAAGTGACTTTAATTCAGGGCTTGCTTTTGAAAGTAGATATCTTAGATCATATTGGTGGTAAAGGTAGCCGGGAAATATTAAACTTACTAAGAGAGGCTGTACATTACAGCTACAGCAACAATATAATTTCTCCTTATGTTTTTCAAAAAGAACTGGTAAAGAAATATATTCTTCAGCTTAGGGAGGAAAGAAATAAAAACCTAAACCTAAAAGAGAAAAGCTTTCTCAATCAGTTAGTGGGGGCTTTTCATCAGGATGAAACGGAAAGCTTGTTAACTGAACGGGAGGTAGAAGTGTTATCAGTTCTGGCTTCAGGAGCAACTAATAAGGAGATAGCCGAGACCCTTTGTATTGGTGTTGCCACAGTAAAAACTCATATTATTAATATTTACTCTAAACTGCAAGTAGCAAATAGGGTTGAGGCTGTAGAGAAAGCCAAAAAAGAGGGTATAGTAAATTACTGAAAAAAGGAGGGGTCAAGCGTCAACCCTTCCATGTTATAAGTTTTTAAAAAATCAGAGGGGGTTTTGAATCCCCTCGATTTTTAACGTGCGCCCGGCATGGGCGATAACTTGGCGGTGAAAGTCCGCTGTGGGCTTGGTAGTGGGAACCACTAGCCAAAGGCAAGGGTGTCCATCGTGAGGTGGAATCTGAAGGAAGCCGGAGGCAAAATCTCGGTCTGATGAACAAGAACTAGATATAAGGCTGGATTGGGGAGGACGAGTTTGCGGTACAAAACGAAGTCCAACACTACCCGAACCTCATTCAGTAAATCTAGCAGATATATGAGAAGAAGGTTATCGTTCTTACCCGGGGAGGTCTGACAGATAAGCTAAAGAGATGAATTTCGAGATAGCAACCCATGCAGGGATGTATGACTGAACTGTCAGAAGTCAGCAGAAGCCATACTAGATTAGTGGATATATACACTAGTTGAAGGGCTGAACGTTAGGA
>JAWSUQ010000204.1:0-5632 GCA_033549265.1 Bacillota bacterium | reverse complement strand
AAAAGACATCCAAGGGGATGTCTTTTATTTAAGTCAAAAGCCTTTTTTAACAAATTTATTTGTGTTATAATTTATAAAGATTTTTAATAAACAATTAAGAGAGTGAGGAAGCAGTCGATGTCATTTAGTGAAGTAAGCAGTATTTTTCTAGGTTTAATTGGTGGCTTAGGTTTGTTTTTGTTCGGCATGCAAATGATGTCAGAAGGTATGCAAAAAGCTGCCGGTGATCGACTTCGTCGCATATTAGAAGTGTTAACTTCAAATTCATATATTGCTGTATTAACTGGTGCCATTACAACGGTGTTAGTGCAAAGCAGTAGTACCACTACCGTTATGGTAGTAGGATTTGTAAATGCTGGACTTATGAATTTGTCCCAAGCTGTAGGTACCATCCTAGGGGCTAATATTGGTACTACAATTACAGCCCAGATGATCTCATTTAAGCTGGGAGCATTGGCTTTGCCGGCTATTGCTATTGGCTTTGGACTTACTTTATTATCACAAAAAAAGACTTACAAATATGCTGGTCAAGCAATTTTAGGATTTGGCATTCTATTCCTAGGGATGACTACTATGTCTGATACATTAAAGCCATTAAAAGATTATCCGCCTTTTATCGATTTTTTAGCAAGCTTTGGAATAAACCCACTGTTTGGAGTATTGGCTGGAGCAATCTTTACGGTGATGGTGCAAAGCAGTAGCGCATCTACCGGGGTTATCGTAGCTTTATCCTTACAAGGCCTATTAACACTTCCTGCAGCAATTCCATTAGTATTAGGTACAAACATTGGCACCTCTGTTACTGCGGTCCTGGCAAGTATCGGCACCAATTTAACAGCCCGAAGAGCTGCTGCAGCTCACGTAATGTTTAATATTTTAGGTGTAATTATCTTTATGTTTATTTTAAAGCCATTTATAGGTATAGTTCAAATGACCTCGGAAGAGGTTCCTAGACAGATAGCTAATGGGCATACAATATTCAATGTTGTTAATACCATAATTATTTTGCCCTTTATTTCTCAATTTGTAAATTTAATAACTAGAATCGTACCAGGCCAAGAGGTGGTTATAGAGCGGGGGGCTAAGTATCTTGATAAGAGAATGCTTAATACACCGGCCGTAGCTATAGGAAGCTCAATAAAAGAAATGATTAGGATGGGCAATTTATCTAGTGATATGTTTAGAGAATCTACCCAAGCCTTTATCCTAAAGGATCGTGAACTCCTTAGAAGCGTCTATCAAAAAGAGGAAGTTGTAAATGAGCTGGAAAGAGAAATTACAACCTATTTAGCGGATGCAGCTCAAAAAGCTTTAACCCAAAGTCAGTCGCGGTTAGTTTCAAGTCTGATGCATGCTATCAATGATATTGAGAGAATTGGAGACTTGAGTGAAAATATTGTTGAACTGGCTGAGGTTAGAATTGATGATGAGCTACCCTTTTCTGACTTAGCTATTGAAGAGCTAACAGAAATGTCTAGCAAGGTGGACCGGATGATTAGCAAAGCCTTAGAGGCCCTGGAAACTAGCAATCCTAAACTGGCGTTAGAAGTTATAGCCAGTGAAGACGAAATAGATTATTTAGAAAAACAGCTACGTAAGAGTCACATCACTCGAATAAATGAGAGAAAATGCTTCCCAGTTTCAGGGGTTGTATATTTAGACATTATCAGTACCTATGAAAGAATAGCAGATCATGCCCGGAACATCGCTCAAGTGGTTATTGATGATAATGAGAGCTAAGAAATAAGGGGGATAATTAATAATGGGAGTTTGGGAAGCGATACTATTAGGACTAATTCAAGGATTAACAGAGTTTATTCCTGTGAGCAGCTCAGGGCATTTAGTTATTACCCAAGCATTTTTAGGAATTAGAGAAGCAACCTTGACATTTGAGGTACTAGTACATTTTGGCACCTTTTTAGCAGTTGTTGTGGTTTTTTACAAGGATATTATTAACATTATTAAGAATCCTCTGCAAAAGCTCACTTTATTAATTATTGCAGGGGCTATACCAACAGGATTGATGGGTATCTTTTTTAAAGATTTCTTCACGGGTTTATTTGAATCTGAACTTGTGGTTGGCATAATGCTGCTTGTGACGGGAGGAATTTTATGGATTACCCAAAAACTCCCTAAAGGAATGAAAACTGATAGAGAAATGAAGGTCACAGACGCCCTATTTATAGGGGTGCTGCAAGGGCTGGCTATTACACCAGGCATCTCTCGAGCCGGAACGACCATTTTTGCTGGTCTCTTAAGGGGCCTAGATCGAGAGTACGCTGCTAGATTTTCGTTTTTATTAGCGTTGCCAGTAATTTTTGGTGCAACATTACTTGAACTAAAAGATTTAGTAGGGGAGCCTATAACAGGTGACCTAGGTCTGGCATATCTGTTAGGGACTTTAGTAGCCTTTATTAGCGGCTATATTGCTATTAAAGTGCTGCTAAAGGTGTTAAGTGATGGGAAACTGTATTATTTTTCATACTATTGTTGGCTGATTGGCCTAACGGTTATTGTTAGACAATTATTTTAGTGCTTATAGTGAGGTGAGACCTTGTCCAGTAGTAAAATAGATCGGAAGCAACAAATTAAATTTGAGCTCATAGGGATAGCGGTTATTACGTTATCGTTAATCATGCTGGTAAGTGTCATGTCACCAAATGCCCAGCCTTTATTTTTAGGGGATGGAGGAGGAGCAATAGGTAGCTTTATTGCCCGTATTTTAGGTAGTTTGACAGGTGAAGGCAAGTATCTGTTACCGATTGTGGTGGGAATCTGGGGCTTACAGCTACTACTAGGCCACCGTACCAACTTCCTTTCCCAAAGATCTAATGGTATAGTTTTGCTTTTTATCAGTATATTAGCTACAATTCAAATGGTAGCACCAGTTGAACACCTGAATTTTTCAGCTGGCTGGAGTGGACATGGTGGTGGAATTTTTGGCGTTGCCATATACTTGGCGCTAACTTATCTTTTTGGGACAAATGGAAGTATTATTGTGGTAGTAGCTCTATATGTAGTAAGTATAATATTAATCACTAAGGCTTCTTTAACCAACGCTGTAGGTGTTATAGCTAGCTGGCTAAAAGAAAAATATTTAGAAGCTAAAGCGAAGTTAATAAATTTTATTTTCGTAACTATAGAGGAAAGGGAAACAGAAAAGAATATAAACAAAGACTTAAAGAGTAAGGAGAATACTTTAGAATCTAGCCTTATAAGTGAGGATGATTTTGAATTTGAAGAAATAGAATTTATTCCTCCAGATATGAATCAAGAAAAGAAGGCTAGTACAGTTAAATCCACTAAAAAGCTTACGTCTAAGGAATCATTTGAAAAAGAGAGCTCTGTGGAAGATATACTGGAGAATCTAAAAGACAATTCTAAACTAGATTTTGTATTGCCCCCTCTCAGCATTCTGCAACGAAATATACAATTAAAAAGTATGCGGATTGAAAAAGATATAACTGAAAAGGTTAAGTTGTTAGAGGAGACATTAGCTAGCTTTAGCATCGCGGTAAAGGTAAATCAAGTTAGCAAAGGACCAGCCATTACAAGGTTTGAAATGCAACCAGCACCTGGGATAAAGGTTAGCAAAATCGTTAACTTAGCAGATGATATTGCATTAGCTTTAGCTGCTAGCAGTGTGCGAATTGAAGCACCTATTCCGGGGAAGGCGGCAGTAGGAATAGAAATTCCCAATAAAGAAATTGGCGTAGTAACCTTTAGAGAAGTCATCGAAACAGAGGAGTTCCAGCAAGCTGGCTCTAAAATTTCTATTGCATTAGGTAAAGACATAGCAGGAAGTCCAGTAGTTGCTAATTTACAATCTATGCCCCACTTGCTTATTGCGGGAGCAACAGGAGCTGGTAAGAGTGTTTGTATGAATACAATTATCGCTAGTCTCCTTTATAAAGCTAAACCAACTGAGCTTAAACTACTAATGGTAGATCCCAAAATGGTTGAATTAACAAATTATAATGGTATTCCCCATCTTATTTCTCCTGTAGTTACTGATAGTAAAAAAGCAGCTGCATCACTAAAGTGGGTAGTGGAAGAAATGGAAAGCCGATATGAGCTATTTGCAAAAAATAGTGTAAAGGATATCACTAGATTCAACAAGGTTAAAAGTGAAGATGAGCAGTTACCTTATATTGTAGTATTAATTGATGAGTTAGCCGATTTGATGATGGTAGCACCTGTGGATGTTGAAGATGCTATTTGCAGATTAGCTCAAATGGCAAGGGCCGCAGGCATTCATTTGGTGGTGGCTACTCAAAGACCTTCGGTAGATGTAATAACAGGATTAATTAAAGCCAATATACCTTCAAGAATTGCTTTTGCAGTATCTTCTCAAACTGACTCCAGGACCATATTAGATATGGGGGGAGCAGAAAAACTACTGGGCCGAGGAGATATGCTTTATTATCCAACAGGTTCTGCAAAGCCGCAACGGGTTCAGGGCTGTTTCTTATCGGATAAAGAAGTTGAAGATATTGTCACTTTTTTAAAACATCAGGGAAAGCCAGAGTATTTACAAGGAATTATAGATACTCAGGGAAATGTACAAAAGAAAGAAGTAGTTGAAGATTTGGATCCTTTATTCTATGAAGCAGCAAAGTTAGTAATTGAACATGGACAAGCATCTATTTCTATGCTCCAAAGAAGGCTGCATATTGGCTATAATAGAGCTGCTCGATTAGTAGACCTGTTAGAAGAAAATAATATTATTGGCGGATACGAGGGGAATAAACCGCGAAACATTCTAATGTCAATTGAACAATTAGAGTCTTTGCATAATTATGAAGAACTACAAGAGGAAATACAATAGTATTGTATTTCCTCTTGTTTATTTATGGAAGTTCTTATATAATCTATTTAAGCAAAAGCTTATGTTTCTTTATCATTGTTTAGGACGAGGTGTCGAAAATGAGTCTTACCAGTAGAGAACAGGAAATAATGAAAATACTCACCAATAACCCAATGATATCCCAAGAAGAACTGGCTACAGCTTTATGCATTTCACGATCAGCAGCAGCAGTGCATATTTCTAATTTAATCAAGAAAGGAAAAATAGTTGGAAGAGGATATGTTTTAAGCGAGAATAAATCCATTATAGTATTAGGTCAATTAATTGGTGGTATAAATGTAAAAGAGCAGCATATTTCTTTTAGCTTGAATGGCATAGGTTTTTTATTGGGCTCAGGCTTAGCCAAAATGGGTGAAAGTGTTAGTCTTATTGCAGCAGTTGGAGATGACTTTATTGGCAGAGCTTTAATTAATGAACTACAAATAGAAACACTTGATAAGAAACATTTACTCATTAGTAATGAGTTAGGTACAACTTTAGAAGTAATTGAAAACAATCAACATAGAAAGAATAGTGACAATGCAACTAAAGCTATAACTGTAGACTATATCGAAACTAAAGAACATTTATTTAAGAATGCTCATACTATTGTCAATGATTGTAGCTTGGGAGTAGATATTACAGCCACTATTCTCAGACTTAGCAATAAGTATGATTTTCCAACTATAAATGTATTAAATGATGTCAAAGATATTACACCGTTTTTTTCTACTAAAATATTACTAAACTTAGATACAGTTATTATGCATAAGAATCAATTAAATC
>JAWSUQ010000203.1:0-5676 GCA_033549265.1 Bacillota bacterium | reverse complement strand
CTAATAATACTACAATCCATAAATGCTTTTTCATTCGCTTCTTCTCTCCTTACTAAAATATTATCTTATAATTTTTTATCCAGTTAAAACTTAAACATTGTCCCCCCTTTCACTTGATTTTTAACAACATTTATAGCACCTCTATATCCTTCTTTAAAAATAGTAAGTTTCCTGCTAAAAAAAGAAAAAAAATCCAAAAATGATATGCACATACCATTTTGCTATAGTATGTAGTTACCATTTAAATTGGCAATTTAAGGAATAAAGACAACAAAAGCAAGGCCCCAATTTAAGGCGCCTTGCTCTCTGTAAAATCAATTATTGAAGCTTTTTTAAGGATTCACGAATTAGAGACTTAGCATACTGAGGATTATGAACACCTTGACTAAAATTATCTAAGTCATCCTTAATCATATAGTAGTTGTACGCTGCTACATATGCTTCTAAGCTAACATTGGCAATGTCTAAACGTTTTCCTTCGGCATCTACAAATGGGAACTGTAATCTTGACATACCAATTGCTGTTGCACCAGGTACAGCTTCGACAGCTGCATCGTGAAGTTCAGCTAACATACCTTCTAGCTCAGCCTTAAGATTGCCGCCAACAGTATAATCCTTAGCACCAACGTGGCAAGAACCACAAGTTTGATCAATGTACTCAGGATTCATAGCAAAATCGTGGGATACATAGCCGTCCTCAGTTTTAGGCATATGACATCCTGTGCAACCTACTGATTCATGAGCATAAGATCTAGCATATGTTACTCCAGGGTATTCCATTCCTGCTTCACCGGAGAATAACGCCCCTAAACCATGGTGAGGATAGTCAGTTTTTCCTTTTCCATCTGCCCATAGCTGATATAATTCGGCAGTGTCTCTTCTACCATTATGGCAAGAGATACATAGAGCTGTTTCAGAACCAAACTCATAGTCCCCTTTGATAAATACTGAACGGTCAGTAACACCAGTGTCTAACATTTCTTTTCCAGCACCACTATGGCAAGTATCACAGCCGATTGGCATAGCTTCTTCACGAGTTTCCCCAGCAGCTACATCAGCCTGAGGTGTATATGGATTATCAGTACCATATTGTAAGAAGCCATTTCCTGCGTGGCAATGAGTACAAGAATCTCTAGTACCCGCATAATTTAGAGGTCTACCTGGCTGCGCATGACCAGCATTCTTCCACTCAGCTGTAATAGCCTCAACTATACCTAATTGATCCAAACCAGTAATTTTTACAGTCTTAGTAGCGTTGTCGTAGTCAACTTGTTTTCCTAAACCTTCAGCAATAGCGCGCAATGGAACTAGGGTCCTGCCGTTTTTGATCTGTGCTGGCACTTCAGTCTTCAGCTCTTGGCCATCGATGAAGATCTTAACAGCTTGACTAGCCATTACTGGAACTGCTAATGCTACTACTAACAATAAAACAATCCACAAATGCTTTTTCATTTTTCTTCTCTCCTTAATTTTTAAGATTTAGTGAATAAATTGATAAAAATTCGAAAAGTTCATGTCCCCCCTTTCACATTTATGAAATATTCTTCACATTTAATAAATTTCCTGCCTAAATAATAAAAGATTTACTAAAAATAACCAAAAATAATTTATCACTACCATATGTTTTGGTAAATATATACTATAACATTATTCCAGTAAAGTTTCTTAATAGTAGGCTTATATTAAGTCTAATATTAAACGTGGAACATGGGAGGGATTTACTTTAGCCCTATCGCATTGTATACTAAAGATATTTAGTCATATAAATTTTTTTATAACTTAATGCTTGCTAATTTAAAAGGGAGGATTATAAGTGAAGGATCAGCTCTATCTACTAAAACCAGGTTTTTTTAATCAAGAGAAGGGACCATTTTTCTGTCCAGGATGTGCATATGTGGAGGGAATGCTTTCGTTTTACCCCGAGCTGCGGGATAAAATCGAAGTGCATTATTTAGATTTTCCAAGACCAAGACAGGTGCTAGTGGCCCTGATTGGCGCGGACAATCAAGGCGCACCTAAGTTAGTTCTAGGGGATAGCGCTGAAGCTACACCTGAAGATATAGTGGTCCATACATACAATGATAAAAAATTCATTGCAGACCCCAGAGAGATCTGCAAGTTTTTAGCTGCTAAGTTTGGTGTTGGTACACCCCATTAAAATATAGGCTTATTTGCCTATTATTTTGCTTAGAGGGAGTCAGGCTATTTTTGTTTACTAACCAACCATCCAATTATGGTGTTAATAACCTCTTCCTTTTCTATTTCATTATGAAGCTCATGGTATAGATGAGACCATACTTTGAAGGTACAATTTCTGGCCTGCTGGGCAAAGAGATTGCTTCCTGCCACATCTGTGATTTTATCACCAGCTCCATGTAAAAGCAGCACTGGAAGCTCAAGGGCTTTTGCATTATCTATAGCCCACTGTCCTGCAGCATGGACACTAATAAAAAGCCTGGCGGAGATTTTATTGTGTACCAAAGGATCATTAAGATACTTGACAACAGCTTCATCATCATGAGAAAGAAACTTAGCATTAAGACCATTTTCCTGGATAAAGCCTGGATAAATCTTATCCATTATATGCCCAACTAAAAGCTTGATTGATGAAGGCTCAAAAGAAAGCTTCAGCCAAGGGCTAGTAGCAATAACGCCAGCAAGCTCTTTTTTATATCTTAAAGCATAGTTAAGCACTAAATTGCCACCCATACTATGACCATAAAGGTAACAAGGACATGTGGGAAATTCCTTGGCTGCCGCTGCCCTCAGGCAATCCACATCCTGCATCAAGGCGTCATAGGATGGCGTATACCCTCGTTTACCCGCCGATTGTCCATGGCCCCGCAAATCAATGGCCAAGACCCCGTAACCAGCCCTGGCAATAGCTTCTGCCACATGGTGGTATCTACCGCTATGTTCTCCTAATCCATGGACTAGACATATTACTCCCGTTAGCTTTTCATTGGGCTGCCACCTTCTCACAAAGAGCTTTGTCCCATCAGCGCTAGACATTTTAAATTGGCTGCTTTGCAATTTAATCACCTGCTCCATCCTCATCATAGCCATATTCATGAAGGCCATCATATAATTTTTGGTAATATTCTCTGTACAATTTAAAAATCCTCCAAATTTTTGAGCAATAGAAAGGCTTCCCCAAAATAATACTTTCGGGGAAGCCTTGACACAATTCTCTAAGTTAATATAACCTACTCCAATGCTTTTTTGAGCTTATTTAATTCCTCTTCACTTATCTGGTAGCAATGCTCAGGCCCTGGGAACGCAACCTGCTCTACCTCTTCCTTGTATTTTGTAACCGCTGCTTCAATGATTTCATTCATGCTGGCATACTGCTTCACGAATTTAGCTACATGGCCGCCGAAGAAGCCTAGCAAGTCGTGGACTACTAGCACTTGTCCGTCGCAGTACGGTCCCCCACCAATGCCCAAAATTGGAATTTTAGCTCTCTCAGTAATTATTTGGGATACCTCTGCTGGAATAGCTTCTAGTAAGATGCCAAAACATCCAGCCTCCTCCAGCTGCTTTGCCTCGTCAATCAGCTTTAAAGCCGCTCCTACTTCTCTTCCCTGGGCTTTGAAGCCTCCTAGCATAGAAGCAGATTGAGGCGTTAGGCCTAGGTGGCCCATGACGGGGATTCCTGCTCTGGTGATAGCCTTAATGGTATCTACCATTTCTAAACCACCCTCAAGCTTCACTCCATCTACCCCTGCCTCCTGCATCAGGCGGCCTGCATTTTGGACCGCTAGCTCTGTGGAAATCTGATAAGACATGTAGGGCATATCGCCAATTACAAAGCTGCTAGGGGCACCCTTCCGTACCGCTTTTGAATGATTGACCATCATATCCATAGTAACGGGCAAGGTGCTATCAAAGCCGTAAACACACATTCCTAGGGAGTCCCCTACCAAAATCATGTCAATCCCTACTTTATCCTCAATCACAGCAGTAGGATAATCATAGGCAGTTAAAAAAGTAATCTTTTCTCCCTTTGCTTTTTTCTCAAGCAGTGTATGAACCGTAACCTTTTTTCTAGCTGGTGCTTCCTTTAATTGAGTCCAAGTGCTCATGTTCATTCTCCTTTTTTCTTATATTTTTTCCATAAAATTATCTCACTAGAATGGGAAAAGTGTTTGCCCCTTGAGGCATAACAGTAATTTTGGGCTTATCAGTACCGCATTTCTCATAGGCCAGCTTTAGGGCATCCTCAATATTAGTCACTGGAAGCAGCTTGGCCTTTTGGGCAAACTCCTTGTTCTCTTCCTTAGTTAATAAAATAAAAGGCCCCTTGTCACTACATTCAACTTCTTTAAAGGCTACCCAGCCTGGTATGGTAAAGCTTTCCCGCAGGGCTCGCTCCATCTCCAAGGTAGAGCTGTAATCAAACCATTTAGTAAATTCTAATGGCTCCATAATATCACAGCACTCCGCCAAGATAATGGCCACTCCACCTTTTTTCATAGCATAATAGGCGTTATCCATAGTTTTGCCCGTCTGGTAGAGGTTGATATCCTTAGGATAGCCCCCAGCGGTGGCAATGACTATATCCGCTTCCTCTTTGATTTCAACCCCATAGATCTTATCTATTAATTCAGTGCCCTTAAGCCATGCAGAAACCCAATTCCCCGCAAAAATTCCAGCGATATCACCTTGAGGATTAGGCACAGAATTAATGATAAAGTCAGGCTTTACAAAAGCTGCAATCTCCATCATATCCTCATGGCATTCATTACCCCTAGTATACTTTGAAGCTGACTTTGGATTTGAGCCCGATCCTAACTCTGGCCCCATAGCCCATAGGTGATTTTGACGAATAGTTTTGATAGATGCTACCCCTGGCAAAATACTCTTTCTGCCGCCACCGTAGCCCACCATGTAATGATAGATAATACCACCTGTTAAGATGACCTTGTCAGCCTCCACTATTATTCGATTGACAGAAACCTCTGTTCCACGGCTAGTTTTGCCAAGATAAACCATGTTGGCTTCATCCCAGGCATCATGATTGACGATCTTAATCCGGTCAAAAACCTCCTGCCCGCAGAGCTCCACAAATTCGGCCTCAGTATTCTGGCGATGGCCTCCTACCGCAATGACAATAGTAATATTTTCATCCGGCACTCCTGCCGCATTAAGAGAGTTGATCAATATTGGCAAGGTTAAATGATTTTTCTGCCAGGCTCTAGTAATGTCACTGACTGTAATAGCGACCTTATCGCCGCTCTTTACCAGCTCCTTAAGCGGTGGTGCATCTATTGGATGCTCCAAGGCATACTGATATGCTTCTGCGATATTTGGCAGAGCAGGATAATCAGCCCCTAAAATTTCATATAACAGCTGATCTTCAGGGACTGTAAACTGAACCATTTCTTTCCCATACTTAAGCGAAAATTCTCTTGTAGTCACTTGGCTCCCCCTTTGTAATATTTTTTTACCAGTAATCTTCATAAGTCAGTATCTGTTGGCCTTAAGCTAAAAATCCAAGGCCAAGTTTCCTTCATCGTCAAAAGCCATTGCCTGTGGCTCCCCTAAAATTTCTAATCTCTCCACCGACTTAGCGGCTTCCAACAGTCCTTCAGATATATACATAACCCCTAGCTCTAGGGTGTTTTTAATAACAGCTAGGCTAAGTTTGTCGGTATGAGGATTAGCACAGGTCTT
>JAWSUQ010000202.1:0-5683 GCA_033549265.1 Bacillota bacterium | reverse complement strand
GGTGCGAGTTCCTTAATACACTTTTGAAAAATTATAATAGATGATAACCTCTTGGGTACCATCCTCCTGTACTTCCCCTACTTGAATGTGATCTATCAACTCCACTACCAGCTTTCTGTCTAACTGCAGAAAACTGCTGTATCTCTCCAGCACAGCCAACCAGTAATCCAGTCGATCAGTTTCTTTTTTCTTATCAGTAAGCTTTAGGTTTAACTCTTCAAGTTGGGTTTCTAGCCGTTTTCTCTCAGCTATAAAGTTCTCCTTCAACTCTAGAAAGAGCATCTCATCTAATTGCCCCTTGCTTTTATCTATATATAAAGACTTTAGCCCATCATTAATATCCTTTAGAGCCAAATTCAGCTTGATAATCTGATTATTTATATGCTTTAAGACGTCAGCATGCTCATCGCCCTGCAGCAGCTTTTGCAAAAACTGATCTCGTTCTTTTAGTATCTTATTTATCTGGATTCTAATTTTTCCTTCTATTATATTAGTCAGTTTATCAAACCTAATATTATGCTTGCTGCACTCTTTTCTTTCCAGTCGATACAAGCTGCAGCCTAAATAAACATTCTTGCCATTAGAAAACTTTGACAGAGTATTTCCACAATCCTTACATCTGACCTTACCTGCAAAGATATGGGGCTGTCCATGGCCAGAGCTTCTAATCCTGGAATCCAGCAACTCTTGCACCTTATAAAAAGTGTCTCTATCAATAATGGGCTCATGAGTACCCTCTACAATTACCCAGTCAGCTTTAGGGATGTTTTTGGACTTCTTTGTCTTAAAATGAATTTTCTCCTTTTTATACTGCACCAAGTTGCCTATTACTGTCTGATCTCGCAGTATGCGCTTCACACTGGTCTTGTTCCATAACCCAGACTTGCTTTTATCAAAGTGATTGTGGTATCTAACGCCTTTCATTTCCTTGTATTTAGAAGGATTAGGAACGCTCTTTTTATTGAGTATCTGCGCTATGGCAGCAGTTCCATTTCCTTGTAAGTACAACTGAAAAATAAGACGCACTACTTCAGCTGCCTCTTGGTCAATTATCAGCTTATTTTTATTACCTGGATGCTTCATATATCCATAAACTGCAAACGAACCAATGAAGTCGCCCTTTTCTCTCTTAGTTTTGAAAACAGCCCTGACATTATTAGAAATATCCTCTGCATACCATTGATTAGTTAATCCGCTTATCTGTCTAGCCTTCTTCTGGCCGTAGTCAAAGTTATCAGTATGATCAGTAAGACCAATGAAACGAACGCCCCACTCAAGAAACTTTGTCTCTAGGTACTCTTCACTTACAGCGATATTTCTTGCAAAGCGAGACATGTTTTTGCACAAAACCACATCAATTTTGCCAGCTTCACAATCTGATATCAGTCTAGTAAAATCAGGTCTGTCATCAGCAGTAACACCAGAATAGTCGTCATCACTATAAACACCAACTATCAACCAGCCCATCTTCTGAGCATAGCTAGTTGCTAAATCCAACTGATTCTTAATACTTTCACTATAATCCTGATTGTTCTTCTTATCCTTGTCTTCATCACTAAGCCTCACATAAATAGCAACTCGAGTATAAGGTAAACTCGTTTTTTTATTAGCTTGACTCACCTTGTCACCTCTCTTATGTCAAGCTACCTACTTTTATATATAAACCATAATACTATAAAAGGTAGGTTTATACATATGTTATAGTTTTACATTTTCACTGCCTAAAATTATGCTTAAAAGCAAGCTTTCCAAGTTGGTTTCATTATCAGAAAATACCTCAGTGGTTACAATAGAATCAATAGCAGTAAGATTATCAGCCATACATCTATTCCCCCTTATAGATTTGATTTCTATATAAATATGTATGAAAAAATATGTCCTATTCCCTTTATGTTAAATCCCATCTTAAAGCTAATGCCTGATGTACTATCGTACAAAGCAACTTACCTATACTACTCGAACTGCTCATTACATCAACCATAGGTACGATTTTCCCATCATCTTCTTCCCAGCCACCCCAGCTTCTGCCGGCCCACATAGCAAAGGTCCAGTAAAGTACTGCTTTATGCCCACTACCAAAATCAGTATCAAATATCTTAGGCCAGTCAATTTCCCTTTTAGTTGGGTCCATGTGCGACTTGCTTTATTCCATAATTCATTATCTGAAGAAATTATATAAGCCACCGGTGCCCATTCATAGTCATTGGTCAAGTATCCAGGAGATATTTCTATGAATCTTTCCTGGTGCTTTGAATTAAGAAATATCATAATAAGCCCCCCATTTTCTATAAATATAATTCTTAGTTGAATTGATTGACAGTTAGAACAGCTTCCTCCCTTGCTATAGAAAGTTTTTAATAGCTTATCAGGTGACAATTTTTCATATGCTATAATAGTTGCCAGTCTGCCACAGGAACAACATATTGCTTTAACGAAGTATGTTCTTTTTGACTTTATTTTCAATGTTTCCTACCTCCCTAAGAAAAGCAGAGAGACATAAAAAATAACCGTCTTATGCATACGGTTAATTTTTATGCCTCTCTACCTTTAGCAGCCTCAGAGGGTGCGTCGAGTAATTTTGCATCATGGCGATATCTTCACCACCCACGACCCCTCTTTTAATATTTAATTAACTACTTATATTGTTTTAACCAAACTCATACTTTAAATATTATAAGTAATGGTGGCAAAGATTCTATTCCAGTGAACATTTCATTTTCTTTTCCTTGGCAGCAGTTACTATTACCAACAGTAAAATACGGATTTTATTTTCTATTATTACGCTAATGGGTATCTTTTTACAAAAAGGATCTTTAGCCGTATTAAGCATTGAAACCGAGCTTTTTATAATTATTCTATTCGCAATGTTAGGTATACTTTTTATCTTCTTGTTTTTCAAGCTTAATAAGAGCTTTTTTCTATCTATATTTCTAGCAGTCCTTTTATCTCCTTTAGCATTATTAGGCCTTCTGTTTGCACCTCTTATTTTCTCAGTTATATACTATTCTTTTAGCTTCGGCAGCTTAGATATCATTACAGGTATACCAGCAAACTATTCTTTATTAATAATTGGCTCAATCTTTTTCGGATTTATCTTTGGAAGTCTATTAGTAGGTATGCCAAAAGGTCTAGCAGCGATAGGTTTAAATAAATTTAAAATGCTACCAATAACCTTTAGGGTCCTATTGCTATTAGGGGTTAATCTAGTTGGCTACAACCACTCTAGCGAAGCCATAAACCTAATCTACACTTCCCCTCCAGCTGTACAAGACGCTGCTACTAAAGAGGTTAGTTTTGATGTTAAAATGGTCTTCCAAAGTGATGTTGGAGATGAAATATTCTATCTAAACAAAGATGATATGCTTTCTTATGGTATAGAGGAAAATGAAGTAATAACATTGTACTCCCCTACTACTTCTCTAAGTTTACCTGCTAAAAGCCATTCACGAGTAGACCCTGGCTCAGTAAGAATGCAGCAATCAGTACGGCAAAAACTTAAGATAGATGTTGATGAGCTTATTATTTGGAGGTGACAGACTATTTTTAATGATATATAAATATACATTGTTTGATTTCTTTTTATTTAGCAAAAAGGAGGAAAACTAGTGAATTTCAAATTTAAATATGTCCCAGCTCTAAGGTATAGACAAGAAGAAAAAGGTGCATTAAATGCGTTAGCTCAGCACATAACCAGCAAAACTTTACCCCTTATAGAAATAGTTAAAGAAACTCCAAACATTAGATCTACTAAAAGTTTTGAGGAAATTTACTCTAAAGAATTAGATGCACTGCAAATGCCATTTCTACTAGATTTCCCAATGTATTTGCCATTAGCTAAGTCTACAATAGTTGAAGTAACAAATTTTTTAACAGCAGTACAAGCTGATGTTAAGGTGATTAAGATACATACGATTTCGAGTCACCCGGGGCAAATTAATGAATTTTAAAGAATTTTAATGTTTCCGTCAAGCCCTTTTAAATCAAGGGCTTCAGGGTTTTATAAGTTAATGAGCAATTCCGTTTTTTAATCAATTTTAGGTAGTTTGTTGTCAAAATGTTGTCAAAATGTTGTCAAAAATTCTATTGAATAGCCCTTAATTTTGTAAGATAAATTAAGGGCTTTGCGTTGTCAATTTAAATGTCCCTAAATGTCATTAGCAATAATATCCGGCACCCAGGCAACACCATCCTTGTCGCCAAAAGGTTTAATTTTACCTTGTAAATAGTAGTAGCCTGTTACTGCACAAACAGTGGCGTCTAGTAAATCCTCATAACCTTTAAGAAATTTATCTTTATATTGTACAGTTCTGTCTAGCCTAGGAATCAATTTCTCTGAAATATCTATGAGGGAAGCCAGATGATCTCTTAACTCATTTAATTTGCTAATGATATTTTGTTTACGCTCAGCCTTAGTGGCATTCGGCCAGTATTTAGCTTTTTTGTTTACCTTATAAGTTAGTCTTTCACTATAACCAAATAATTCAATGATGGAAGCGTGTGGGTAAACTTCAAAGAATACATTTTCATGCTTATAATCTATTGCCCATTGGTATCCTAAATTTTTAAGTTGCTCAAAAATAGCTGTAGCAATTATACCAGGCCTATCTTTAGTAGGACTGTGCACGGCTGCTTTGTATCTTCCGTATTCCCTGGATAAAGCTTGGTCTACCTCCCTACGGCCTTCTATTAAAAACGGAGCCATGGGTATATCAAGCGCAATAATTATAGGCCGGGGAATAGGCTCTAGTAGTTCAGAAAAACTAGGGAATGAACCGGTTACCTTTAGATCCAAATTAACCAAACCATTTTGAAACTCTTCATAAGAACGTCCCACTTTGATTAACTTTGGTTGTTGATTTGGGTTGCTCTCTAGCAGCGCAACGCCTGATGGATTTTTAGTTGACCAGGCTGCGTCTATACCTAATATATATCTTCTCAACATCTTCAGCTCCGATATGTCTGTTTATTTGCGTAAACATAGTCATTTGCTAGCTAAATGACCATGTTTATATATTTATGACTATGTTTATGGGTATATTTAAGAGAAATATAGACCTTCACATTTACCGTAATTTGGTTGGTACATTATGCCTACAATACACAGGTCAAGGTACAAAGATACGGCAAAAGATGAGGATGTGCCGCGGTTTTGTGCCTATAGTTATTATTCATGAGCGTATTTTTTCCACTCTTTTATATTACTGTCCCATTGGTATAAAAATTCTTCTTCAGCACGGATAGCGTTATATACTGGCTTAATAAATTTGTAAATTTCTTTGATAACTCTCTCAAACTCCAAATTACTTAACCCTATTTTTTAAGAAACAATTTCCACTGCTTATTTCTTGAAGCATCCTTTGCAAATTCGTCACTAAATATTATCAATTCTTCCTCTATAATAGTTCGCCTTCTTTGAAATGTTTCAAATATTGCCTCTTGCAGAACCCTACCATCAAAACTTCTTTCATTTAATAGCACATATATATCGTAAAAATCTTTCATTCTGCTATTTAGTAATGACAGAGATACTATGGCTTCAAATTTTTCAGACACTACAGAATCAAAGGAATAAGCATTTATTTCAGGGTTTTCAAATTCCAACAGTACCGGGTATTTAACTTTCACTGGCTTAGGAATAACCACATCGCCAAATCCAATATCAATCTGTAACGTTACTTTAGCC
>JAWSUQ010000201.1:0-5691 GCA_033549265.1 Bacillota bacterium | reverse complement strand
TGGTGAGTATTGGGACTGGTCAGAAAGTCCACCTGTTTTGAAAAAGATATAATGAAAGTCAAAGTGCTACATCATCTAACAAGGTGTTCCCGCAAGGGGCGGTGGGGCAGGAGTTTGGAGAGTGCCGCCCCACACTCCCGGAGCCTAACCGAGTCGGCAGCCGCATTAGGCCACCCAAAGGGTCCCGGCCATGAGCGGCTACCTGTAAGGCTCAGGGGCGTCGGGAACACCTGGGACGTTATGTGAAATAGACCTTCTTTGGGGTCAGCAGTTAATGGGGGAATGTTCTTTGTGGATTATTACATTACTAATTATCATTGGTGGACTGAGCTATATATATTCTAAGAGCGATAAAGAGGAAGAGAATATAATTTTTAAACTAATTGGGTATTCCTTTCTTGGTGCCTTCCTATTTAGAATTAATGAATTTCCAATACCATTAGGTTTTTTAGTATTTTTAATTTTTTTTAAACCTATAGTAAATAAAGTTGCAAAAACACGCGCTGCCTATTTAGGACTTTTAGTATTATTCATAGGTATCTTTAGTTCAATGGTAAGCAACTATTACTTTGAAAGACCAGTTGAAGTTGTCGCTTCAAGTAGTAATATATATATGCTAGATACTAAAGAAGACTGGCAAAAGATTCAAGAAAAAATAGGATATCCAAGAAACTTAAAAATTGAAGACTTTAGAGTAAATTATGAAGAGGATGGTCAAATCAGAGATTTTAGATATGATTTAGTCGGATATTTGGAAAATGAGATAATACTGTACCGAGTCAAACTCTTGCCAGATAAGCAAGTATATTCAATAAATGCAATAAAAATTGATCAATGGGCTCAGTATGGAAGACTTGTTTTAGCAGATAGATTTTTTGAAGCTTTGGAAAAAGTTAATCTGAAAGAGGTAGTTAACCAAGAAAAAAAGCTAGAATGGTACGTAGTAGCAAGTAGGGGTGAGTATATAACCTCCGTAGAAGATGCTACACATTTTATGTATGAAGAAGGTAAGATGACTCGAGTAGACAACTCTGATTTACCTATTAGTGGATTCTACATATCTCTCTATGGAATGAGGCAAATATTAAAGACATCGACTTCTGAATCTTATGAAGGTAGTAATGTTATTAATTTCTGGTTTCAGCAATGGTAGGTCTACTCCACATAACACGAGCATTCCCAAAGAGCGGTATAGTAAGAGTATGGGGATGACCGCCCACATGTCCTCTGTCACAAGACATGCTATTTTAGGACGGGAAATAGGGAATGGCAAGTCTTACGCCAGCCCTAGCGGGACGGACACGTCGGGAATGCCGAGAACGTTAGATGAAAGGTCATATCGGAGCTGGAATTTAAGTTGAGTAAAGAACGAAAGAAGATGATTTCATGGCATATACAAATAAATATGGTCTATCTAGAGATATTAATGAACCAATAAAAAGAGAAATTCGTCAGCGGTGTGGTTTTGGCTGTATTATATGTGGTAGTGCAGTTTATCAATATGAGCATGTTGATCCACCTTTTGCTGAAGCAAAAGTACATGACCCTAATAGCATTGTTTTACTTTGTGGTGGATGTCATGATAGGGTAACTAGAGGGTTATTGTCAAAAGATACAATAAAAATTAAATCTGCAAATCCAAAGTGCAAAGAACAAGGTTTTTCATTTGGACCGTTTGATTTAGGAACAATTTCACCTGAAATAGTGATTGGGACTTTTAAAGGAAAGAATGTAAAAACTCTTATTAGTATCCACGGGGATGATATTTTTTCTGTTCATCTACCAACAAGCTCCGAGTTACCATTTTTAATAAGTGCTAAATTGTGTGATAGGGATGGTAAAGAGATATTAAAGATTTCAAATAATGAATGGCAAACACCATCTAATAACTGGGATGTTGAAGTTATAGGTACAAGAATAACTATCAGAAAAAAACTTGGTGATATATTGTTAGTCATTAGGAGTGAGCCACCTTACAGGCTTATTGTAGAGAAGATGGATATGGAGCATAAAGGTACACGTATTTGTTGTAAGGAAGGTGAAAACATTGAAGTAACAACTAGCTCAGGACAGATATTTAAATCGTCGGAAACAGTAGTTAGTGACTGTAAAGTTGGTATACAAGTTACTTCAGAGGGCTTAGCTCTTGGTGTAGGCTGTGGAAGCGTATATATAGATAATGCAACTTTTAGTTCAGTTCCACCATCTCGGTTATTAACGTTACCTCCAAATAAAATGTATACAAAACCCGAAAGGGAAAAAAAGGTAGGTAGAAATGAGAAATGCCCTTGCAGAAGCGGTATTAAATTTAAGAAATGTTGTGGTTATAACAAATATTAAATTTTGTTTTTTATTTGTACTTAAGGGTATATGATTAAATGAAGGTTTTGAGGGTCTAGTGACCCATCATCTAACAGCAGGGTTTGCACAAGGGGTTCGGCCATAAAGAAAGTAGGGAAGAATGTAGTGGCCTCACCCACATCGGCTCACCTAAGATAGGAGCTATCTAAGGTGAGCCGACGTCGCAAACCCGCGGAACGTTAGGGGACATTCTCATATCGGAGATTAAATTACAGAAAAGGGAGAAGATTAACTTGGGTACAAATCTTAAGCAAATTGTTGAACGTTATAAGGTTGATTCTGAATCCGTATATAACACCTGGTTCATTGATGATGACACTCGAATGAAAGCTTTTCGCTCTATCAGAAGAGGTGTTATCGATATTGTATCATCGATTAAAAAAGGTACTTTTGGTAACGATTTTAAAGGTTCGCCATTAGAGTTTGTCTTAACATGCATAACAGAGCAAAAGCAAGTATTTGAGGGCGCAGCGCATCCTTTCTATTGGAAACCAAAACTTAGAATTCCTGACATCTATGAAAATGAAGAGAATAAACAAATCTTCGGCCAGTTTTTAGAAGCATGTTTGTCAATGAATACAGCCGATAAGATTATCAAAGAAATAGTTAAGTTAGATGGATATAAAATAAAAGGTTTAGGTCCAGCTGTGGCAAACATTTTGTACTTTCTACATCCAACTTTAATGCCTCCTTTTAATACTGCGATGGTTAATGGTTTTAATGCAATATTTTTGGACAAGAAAAAGTTAGGTTCGTGGCAACATTATTTAGAAATGCGTGAAGTTATCATAAGTTCAAATCAAAAAATGCACCCTTTATTATCGAAAGATTTGGGTGCTATCTCAGGGTTGTTATTTGATGTTGGGATAGGTAAAATTGCCTTGGACGAAAACTGGGAGGTAGCACTAAAATTTGAGAAAAATAAGTTGGAAAAAGCCTTAAAGAAGAGGCATCTCGAAGTTGAGAAGCAAATTAAGGAAGAAAGTGAACATTTACGAATTCAATATATATTAACAGAGGTCGGAATTGGACTAGGTTACGATGTATTTGTTGCTTCCAATGATAGAACTAAATCCATCGATGGTAAAAGCCTTGAATTTCTAACTATTCCAGAGCTCCCGCCAATGAATCTTCCTAGTGATGTTGTGAAAACCGTGTCCTTAATTGATGTGATTTGGCTGAATAAAGAAACGAAACAGATAGAGTGTGCTTTTGAGGTAGAAAAGAGCACATCGATATATTCCGGAATTTTAAGACTAGTTGACCTTGCATCTTCACTCGGTGATAAGCAATATAATTTCTTCTTAGTCGCACCTGATTCTCGCGAAAAGGAGATCTTGGCGCAACTTAAAAGACCTTCGTTTAAATCCATTGATTGTGTTGCGTTAAGATACATTTTGTTTTCTAATCTATATCAACACTGTAAAGGGTTATGTACTTTTGGCGACGACTATAGAATACTATACAAAATTGCTAGACAAGCTGAATTTGGTTGCTAAGTGAGAACATCCTCTAACACTAGCATTCCCATAAAGGTGCGGAAGGGATAGTTTTAGAGGCGCACCGCACCACATGTCCTCTGTCATAAGACTTGCAAATAGGGATGTTGACAAGGGTAGCGCAAGTCTTATGCCAGCCCTGATGGGATGGACACGTCGGGAATACCGGGGACGTTATACGACAGACTTCATGCAAGGAATTCTTATTAGCATTTTTTCAATATAATGGTATAATTGTAATGAGGTGATATATATGACGAATCAAGAAATAGTTGAAAGAAAGAAAAAAGAAATACTAGAAATTGCAACTTCAAACGGAGTAACTAAAATTAGTTTATTTGGTTCAGCTGTTCGTAGAGAAGATAAAGAAAATAGTGATATTGATTTTTTAGTGGAATTTGACGAAGGCCGGTCACTCTTTGATTTGATACAATTAAAACATGAGTTAGAAGAATTGCTGCAAAAACCAGTAGATGTTGTAACTAAAAATGCACTTCACCAGAGAATACGAGAACAAATAATTTTAGAGGCGGTGCAGCTATGAAGGATGATAGGGTATATTTATAGCATATTTTAGAATGTATTAATTACATTTTCGATTATGTAAGCACAGGAAAAGACGAACTTATTGAGAAAAAAATAATTCAAGATGCAGTAATTAGAAACTTAGAAATAATTGGAGAAGCAACAAAGAAGCTGTCAGCAGAATTTAAGACTAAAGAAAATGACATCCCGTGGCGTAAAATGGCAGGCCTGCGGGATGTTTTAATTCATGATTACTTTGGAGTTGATCTAGAGATAGTTTGGAATGTGGTGGATAAAGAGTTGCCTAAAATCAAGGAAAAGTTGGAGAAATTATAAACTAATACAGGTTATATATTTCGGAAAGGCAGAGCCGCCCACACTCCCTGAGCCTAACCGAGTCGGCAGCCGCATTAGGCCACCCAGAGGGTCCCGGCCATGAGCGGCTACCTGTAAGACTCAGGGGCGTCGGGAGTGCTTGAACGTTATATGACATGTTCCTGCCGGGGCTATATTTATAGAAATAGAATAAAAAAAGAAAAGCCTTTATAGGCTTGAATACTATATATTTTTCCAAAATTCATCTTCAGATATTTTTAGCTGTTTTCGTAAAATTAATTTCCAAAGTTTAGCAGGAATTTCTTTGTGAATAGCATGACTAATTTTTGTTTGTAGCACCGTACCATCAGACAATACTTTTTCAAAGTACCAGTGGTCTGTATTACGAATCATTACCCAACCATTTTTTTCACAATATTTCTTTAGGTCTCTAAATTTGGGTGGCAAAACTATAGCTCCAACAAATTACGAATTTCTTCATCATTGTTACATAGTAAAACACGCAGTACATAGGGAAAATGAGAACGGCGGTTGGGTGCATGCAAAAATAATTGTGAGCGTTGGATATAATCTTGAGCATAAAATTTAAGGTCTTCAACTAAACTTTTTATTGCTTCATCCAATGTGCTGCCATTTATGTATATTTCAAGTTGATCAAGTGATAAAGTAATTGACTTGTCATCTTCTGAAATTATTTCAGGCTTTAAAGAAAAATGTGATAAAAGCATTTTTTGAAGATCAACACGTAAAACTAGAACTTCCTCAGCTTTTTTCCTTTTAATTATTGTCGGTTTGAAAGTGTTGAAGACTTCATCATATAAAGATGAAAAGCTTTTACGAGCATCAGTAAGATTAAGTTCAGATAACATTGTCACTCCTCCTTTCACCTCCATACTATCATAATATGTACAAAACGTACAGATGTTACATTATATTAGTAGTTATGCCCTTTTCTTCTGCCCCCTTCTCC
>JAWSUQ010000200.1:0-5728 GCA_033549265.1 Bacillota bacterium | reverse complement strand
AACGGTAAGGGCTTTTGCATTAATTTATTGGATGCTGGCACACCGAATGATCTTGTTGTTAAAACGAGGTTGTTTTGGTGTGCTTTTTTATTATAGGTATAGTATAAAGAGGTGTATGATTTGATAAAAATAGAAACATTTAAAGATTTTATAAAGGACATGTTAGCCTATGATCCGGCTTTGATTATTCATTGCTTAGGGGTAAGTAATATTGCTTGGCAATTAGCAATTCATCTAAAAATGGAAAGCCAGTTGAACTATCTTGCTTATGGTGGACTGCTTCATGATATTGGAAAAGTTAAGATTCCAAAATCAATTTTACATAAGCAAGGTCCCTTAACTGATGCTGAAAAAATAGTGATTCAGCGCCATCCAATTGAAGGAGTGCACGCATTAGCACTGCAAAATATCAAAGAAGAGTTTCAGGAGATAGTTCTTTACCATCATGAAAGATGGGATGGAGCAGGCTATTTAGGTATTCGAGGAGATAATATTCCTCTAAACTCTCAAATTATCTCACTAGCTGATGCAATAGATGCAATGCTGAGCAATCGTCCTTATCGGGCCGCTCGGTCACCGCTTGAGGTTTATGCTGATATTCTAAGATGTAGTGGTAGTCAGTTTTCTCCAAACCTAGTTAAAGAGCTTCAGCAATCTAGATTTTGGCCAAAGGGAGAAAGTCCTTTAGAACTCGTTAATAGTCTTTTAGAGTATGAGCGCTGGTGGCTTAACTATTTGGAAGAAGTATTTAAAGGGCTGAGGCATCCTTTAATTCTAATTCAAAGTAAAAAAATTGATAGGCTGTTAATTAGTCATTATAAACATAATAACAAAATTAAACAGGATTTTAAAAAGCGTTTTGTCGGTGAGGGGGTGCGCCTGCATGGAGTATAGTTTGGCATCTAAGCTAATCACAACTGAGCTTTTACTATTAACTGAAATAGACAAGTTGCTGACACCTTTTGAGCAACTTACTCTTGAAGAAGCGATTGTTAAGACTTAATATTTTGGACTTTATCTAAATATTCCTGAAGATTTAGAGCTTTATTATACAAAAATATATATACAATATACTAATTAACTAAAAGACTTGTAAGATAAAAAAATAGATTGAGCCTGTTAGAGGAAAGTGTTTCCCTAACAGGCTTTTATGATTATAGAGTAGCTTGGCATCATTATTGCAATATCTTCAAGTAGTTCAGGTTGCACCTCTATAAAGGCCCTGCAAATGCTCTTTGAGCCCATTATCTATTAAATTAATGGTGTAATTCTGCAGTCAGTCAGGTTATTTTTGCAATAGCTACTGAATGAGTATATTTAAAATGAAAGGGGATTTGATTTATGAGGACAAGAGCTCAGTATATTGAGAGATTAGGCAAAATGAATCGAAATCTATACACAAATGGGGAGAAAATTGACCGGCTTGATGAACGACAGCAAGGTGCTATTAATGTTATGGCCTTAACCTTTGATGCAGTCTGGGATCCAGCTAGTAAGGAGCTTTGTACTGCCACCTCTCACATTACAGGTGAAGCGATTAATCGCTTCAACCATATTCACCAAGATTCAGAGGACCTTCACAAGAAGCAGGATATGACTCGATTACTCTGCAATAAGGTAGGGCAGTGCATCCAACGTTGCATGGGTATTGATGCAGCTAACGCAATTCACGCTGTTTCATTTGAAGCTCAAAAGTCTTCAAAAGCAAAAACCTCATATCATGATAACTGGTTAAAGTGGTTAGAGCGCTTTCAGAGGGAAGATCTGGTAGCAAGCTGTGCTCAAACTGATGTAAAGGGAGAGCGCTTAAAACGTCCTGGGGAGCAGACCGATCCAGATGCATATGTGAGAGTAGTAGAAGAGCGACCTGATGGAATTGTGGTGCGGGGCTCAAAGGTACATATTTCAGAGGCCTCTATTTCTGATGAAATTTTAGTAGTGCCTAACAGAGCTCTAAAAAAGGGTGAAGAAGAATATGCTGTATGCTTTGCTGTTCCTTCAGATTACGAAGGTGTAAAGCAGGTAGTTCATTTTCATAATGGTCGAAAGCGAGATCATTATCAGCGGGGAATCGAAATTGGCTATACTGATTCCTATGTGATTTTTGATGACTGCTTTATCCCCTGGGAGAGAGTATTCTTATGTGGAGAAACCCAGCACGGAGGTGTAGCGGCTTTACTATTTGCCTTGTTCCACAGACATTCCTATTCGGGCTGCAAGCCTGCTATGCTAGACTACGTAATCGGGTTAGCAGCTTTAGCTGCTGAGATAAATGGCATTGAGAAGACGCCCCACGTGCGAGAAATGCTTTCTGAGCTAATTATGACTGGGGAGCTTGGTTATGCTGCGGGATATACTGCCTCAGCCCTTGGCAAAGCGGAAGTTTATATGCCTGGTGCTGGGTTTGTACCTTATGGACCTGGCAGTTGTATCCCTAATTCAATTTATGCTAATGTAGGCAGATGCTTGTCTGGAGAGGCTGTATTTCATGAGCAGGAAATCCTCTGTAATATTGCTGGAGGACTGCCGGCTACCTTCCCTTATGAAAAAGATTTGATAAATCCTGAGACGAAAGGTCTCCTTGAAAAGTATATCAATAGAAACCCCAACATTCCAATCGAAGAGCAAATTAAGTTTTGGTTAAATTTTATTGACTTTGGTCTGTCGGGCTCTGCCGGCTCTATGACCTATGGGGCATACCATGGTGGGGGTTCGCCTATTATGGAACAGATTGCAATTACCTCCCAGTATGACATAGAGGCTAAGAAAGATATAGTTAGAGCTATCGCAGGTATGGCTCCAAAGGAGAAAAAATAATACTTTTTGGCTGAAAAAAGAGTAGGACGGAAAACCATAAAAAGTTTTCCGTCCTGCTCTTTATACTTTATTTAACGTGTAAGATTACTCTTTGACAAACTCAACTGATCCTCCAGCAGCTTTGATGGAGTCTACAATAGAACCTAGGTTAGAGGAATTACCGCCAGCCAATAACGGTAAACGAATAATAAGGCAAATACCGCTTGGTGATGTGACCTCAATTATGTTTAACAAGTTAATTACTGCCCCTGCAGGAATAAAAATTCTAAGAACTGTTCCTGGTAATTGAGGACAAGGTTGACTAGGCTTATGTGAAGCGCTACTAAAAGTTGACATTAATGAAAACCTCCTTGTTATTTAAGATAATACATTCTATTCTAAGGAGGCAGATTTGCCCATAGGCAAAATGCTGATTTTCACTACTGAGACTGCATTGATTAAATAGTCCTATTAGGGCAATTCTATCTTAAGAAGAACGGATAAATGGAATGCGGTTTTTACTCCAACTTATTGACAAAATGCTTATTATGAATTATAGTGTTCTTATTAAGAAACACTAATTAACAATAATATTTCTTAACATCGTAAACTTTAGAAGTTGTGGTGATTAGTATGGATCCAGTGGAACTGCTGATGAGCTTTAATCTAACCAGACAGGAAGCAACCATCTATATGACACTGTTTGTAGAGGGAGACTTGACTGGTTACGAAGTAGCTAAACTGACGGGTATTTCCCGTTCCAACATATATACCTCCCTGGCGGGTTTAGTAGATAAGGGAGCAGCCTACATTATTGAAGGGACAGCCACTCGTTACACCTCTGTACCTGTGGAGGAGTTTTGTGATAATAGAATTCGGCAACTTAAGGGAACTCAGCAGGAGATAATTAAGCATATGCCTGCTAAAAAGGAAGAAGCTGAAGGTTATATTACAATTAAAGGCCAAAAGCATATTCTAGATAAAATGAAGAATATGATCATTGAAGCAAAGGAAAGGGTCTATCTATCTGTATCAAGTAATACATTGGAAGCAATCCTGGATGAGCTTCGGGATGGGCTAGAACGAGGGTTGAAAATAGTAATAATTACTAATGAACCTTTTCAGCTGTCGGGTGCAGCAGTATATCATGCAGAAAAACCCCAGCATCAAATTAGACTTATTGTCGATTCATCTAATGTTTTAACAGGTGATATGACTGAAGGTGATAATTCTACTTGTCTTTACTCTAAAAAGAAAAATCTTGTTGATTTACTGAAGGACTCTATCAAAAATGAAATGAGACTAATAAATATAATGAAAGGAATGGTGAATTAATAATGAAACAAACATTTGTCAACTTAGAGCAACTGCAGGACATAGTCAAGGAATACCCAACACCGTTTCACTTGTATGATGAAAAAGGAATTAGAGAAAACGCTAGGAGACTTAAAAAGGCTTTTGAGTGGAATAAAGGGTTTAAGGAATATTTTGCCGTTAAAGCTACACCTAACCCTATCCTGCTTAAGATTTTAAGAGAAGAAGGATGTGGGGCAGACTGCTCATCTTTAACTGAATTGATGATGGCTGATAAAGTAGGCTTTAAAGGTAATGAAATTATGTTTTCTTCTAATGTAACTCCTGTTGAGGATTTTAAACTGGCCCATAAGCTAAACGCTACCATTAATTTCGATGATATTACTCACATCGAGTTCTTTAGCAAGATTGCGGATATGCCGGAAACTGTAAGCTGTCGGTATAACCCAGGTGGAGACTTTAAGATTAGCAGCACTATTATGGATACTCCTGGTGAAGCAAAGTATGGTTTTACGCGTCAGCAGTTAACAGAAGGCTTTAAAAAGCTACAAGGACTAGGGGTTAAGCATTTTGGTATTCATGCATTCTTAGCAAGTAATACAACTACGAATGAATACTATCCAACTCTAGCTAAGATTCTATTTAGAACTGCTGTAGAATTAAACAAAGAAACAGGTGCTCATATTGCTTTTATTAATCTTTCTGGAGGAGTAGGGATTCCTTACCGCCCTGATCAGGAAGCAGCAGATATAATGGCAATCGGTCAAGGTGTAAAAAAAGTATATGAAGAAGTTCTTGTTCCAGCTGGCATGGAGGATGTAGCTATATATACTGAACTAGGCAGATTTATGTTAGGGCCCTATGGCTGTCTGGTAACAACAGCATTACATGAGAAGAATATTCATAAAAATTACATTGGACTTGATGCATGCGCAGCAAACCTTATGCGTCCAGCGATGTATGGAGCATATCATCATATTACAGTAATGGGCAAGGAAAATGAACCATACGATCATAAGTATGATATTACAGGTGGTCTATGTGAAAATAACGATAAATTTGCTGTAGATCGCATGCTGCCCAAAATTGATATAGGAGATTTAATAGTGCTCCATGATACAGGTGCCCACGGATTTGCCATGGGATATAATTACAATGGCAAGCTTCGCTCCGCAGAGGTGCTACTAAAAGAAGATGGCACTACCGAGTTAATTCGTAGAGCTGAAACACCTGAAGATTACTTTGCGACACTTGACTTCACTAAACTATTATAAAGATATCATTATAGCTCTAAGGCCTAGGACATATTATCCTAGGTCTTTTCATGTTACAAATTGAATGGAGTGAAATAGATAATTTGGGAAAAAATTTACCTTTTTGTATTGACATAAATACAAAAAGGTAATATATTATGTATATAGGTAACACATTACATACTTATAAATAGGGGTGGCTGAATGGATAAAGCTATTATAGAAAAACAAAGATACATTTTTGGCAATCTGTTTTTAATCCCAAATAAACTACAGGTAATAATAGATCAAGGTTTAGCTAGCTATGACATTACTACTAAGCAATGGTTTTTGATGGCCGTGATGGGTGAGTTTTTTAACGAACC
>JAWSUQ010000199.1:0-5785 GCA_033549265.1 Bacillota bacterium | reverse complement strand
CAAAGGCATATAATTATGACTTTGTGAAAAATATATCCCTATTACGTCAGCTGCCTATAGAATATTTTTCTTCTTCTATGCTATTATTTAAATATAGGAAAATTTTCATCATCCTCTGCTAGAGAAAGGAATGACAATATGGATATCAGCCGTCTACAGCAGCTATTAGCTAGAGAAGAAGGACCAAAGCTTGACTTTAAAGCAAAGCCCATGCTAAAAACTGAAAGCGAAAAAAAAGAATTTGCAAAGCTGGTATGTGCTATTGCCAATTCTCGTGGAGGCAGAGGTTATATTCTTTATGGAGTAGAGGACAAAACAAAAAAAATTCTTGGAATTGATGCCGCTGACTTTCAGGAGGAAAAGTTTCAACAGGTTATTAGTTCCCGGTGCAGTCCACCTATTGCCATAAAGCTTGATATTGTGGACTATTTATTTAAGCAGCTGGCAGTAGTGACCATTTACCGAAGTGATCAACGGCCTCATCAATTACGAGATACGGGAAGCTTCTTCATCCGCAGAGGCTCTACTACAGATACGGCTCAACGGGCAGAAATTGCCACAATGTTGCAGGAGTCAGGGTTAGTAACTCTAGAAACAACCCCTGTTTTTAGGGGATCTATGGATAATTTGAACTTTGAACAGCTTTTTCAGCTAATGCCTTGGCTTAAGTCACTCCCTGAGAACGCTTTAATCCTAAACCTCACCAGTCAAGGCTTTATATGCAAGGATCCAGATACCAACAAGCTTCATCCCACAGTTGGCGGAGCCCTACTATTTGGATTTGATGTAAACAGCATGATGCCCCATGCCATGGTAAAGCTGGTAATAAGCAAAAACCACCAAATCTATTACTTAACCGGAACTATTTTCGAAATCTTAGATCAATTTCAGCAAAATATGGAACATCACCTTAAAGGTACTACTTTTCCCCTTACTGCAGTTAACGAAGCCCTGGCTAATGCCTTAGTTCACCGCGACTATTGGCAGCTTCATCGCTATATAGTAGTAGAGGTAAAGCCTAATCATATTAGTATAACTAACCCAGGCTCATTAATTGATGCTAACTCCCTCTCTACTGGCGACAGAGATCTTAACCATCCTTTAAGAAATCCCTGGCTATTCCAAAATCTATTGGTGCTTGACCCTAAAAAGCGATTTTTCCGATCCGGGTTAGGTTTAAAGCGCATTCAACAAGAGATATCATCAGACATAAAAGTAACCTTTTCTGACAGGCCAGATAAAAATTTATTTCAAGTATTCTTTACAAAGCTAAATAAATAAGTTACTATTTTCAGCTTTCTATGCATAAGTTCTAGTTAGAAAAGCTTATACATAGGAGGTTTTATATGGAAAAGCCGGCTTTATTTATGGGTATCATTAGGATGTTCTCCGGTTCAATAGAAATAATTGCAGCTATTTTAATGTTGCACTTCAAGACGGTAGAATCAGCATTCAAAATTAATGCAGCATTGGCCTTAGTGGGTCCTACAGTTCTAATAGTAGTTACCAGTATCGGGCTAATTGGATTAGCAGATCAGCTACCAATTAGCCGTTTTGTTATTATTTTTTTAGGAGTTGCCCTAATTTTTTTTGGTTTAAAAGGACTCTAAGTTTATCTATTCACCTGTCCCCTTAGTAACAAGTTTACTTTGTGATGAATATGTTAAAAGGCAAAGTGATTTTTTACTAAAGGAGGCTGACTGGTTTGAATAGTTATGACAAAGCATGGGACGGTATTTTTGAATTCCCATTATGCGGTAGGGTAAATAAGCAGAATAGTAGTTCAAGAAATAGTGGCTTAACAATGGTTATCGATAAAGGCTTAAGCTTGCAGGAAACTGAAGCGCTATTATCAGTTACTGCGGATTATCTAGACTTAGTTAAATTTGGTTTCGGTACTTCTGCTTTTTACACCTATGACTTCTTAAAACAAAAAATACAGCTTATCCAGCAATACAATGTAGAGCCATATCCTGGAGGCACATTTTTGGAAGTTGCTATCATGCAACGCAAGCTCTTACCTTTTCTTTCAAAGGCAAAGGAGCTAGGCTTTAAATTCATCGAGGTATCTGATGGTACCATCAACCTCTCTGACGAGGTGCGAAAGGATGTTATTTCTACTGCTATCAAGATGGGATTCGTTGTAATTACAGAAGTAGGCAAGAAAAACCCTCAGGATAAAATCAACCGCACTAAGATTATCCAGCAAATTAATTCGGATATTGCTGCTGGTGCCTGGAAGGTTATTGTAGAAGGTAGAGAGTCTGGTAAAGGGGTAGGGGTTTACAACAGTAATGGAGATATAGATGAAAAATCTCTTGAGGACATAGTGGATGGTCTAACGCAATTAGATAACCTTATTTGGGAATCACCATTAAAATCCCAACAGCAGGCCCTGATTGAGCGATTCGGCATCAACGTCAACCTTGGTAATATTCCTGTAAATGAGGTACTTTCATTAGAGGCATTAAGGGTGGGTCTTAGAGGAGATACATTGCGTCAGGTAGTCAAATCTACTACTGACCACAGCTATAGTTTTCAGCTTCCCTCTCAGGCAGCGTTAAAATAGGTGCCATCATGCAGGTAACAGTATTGCCCACCTATTATGATCTAGATTATCTTGATTTAACAAATAAAACTGTAGTTGTGATAGACGTTTTAAGAGCTACCAGTACTATTGTTGCTGCTTTAGTGAATGGGGCTAACGCCATAGTGCCTCTTAGTGTTCCTCCCAAAAGTAATGATATAAAAAGGCTGTCCGCTGAAGAAAATATATTATTTGGCGGCGAACAGTCCTGTGTAAAAATAAAGGGCTTTGACCTAGGTAATTCCCCAAAGGAATATATACCAGAAATCGTTAAAGGCAAAAAAATATACTTTACCTCTACCAACGGTGCAAAAACTATCAATAACGCAGTGACTGCAAGAGAGCTGCTGATAGGTTCAATCCTCAATGGAAAGGCTACGGCTGAGAAAGCGGCCTCCCTTAATAACGGACTAGTACTTGCTTGTGCTGGAACTCGAGGTAACTTTTCTTTGGAGGATGTATTAGGGGCAGGCATGTGTATTCACCACCTGCAGCAGCTTACCGACTGTCATCTAAATGACCTAGCCCATCTGGCTCTTAAATGCTTTCAAGCTAATAGCCACCAGCTTCCTCTCCTTTTCTCCCATTCATCTGCAGGAGATAGACTGGTAAGGTTAAAGCTAGAAGAAGATATTAAATTCTGTAGCCAGCTAAATTTATATGCACAAGTTCCCACATATCAAAAGGGTTTAATAACACTATAGCTAATACTTCTATTCCTTCTCCTAATAGCATATACTTGTCAAAATAGTATTAGGAGAGGGTTTTTTATGTCTGCAGCTAATGGTATTTTACTTGCACTAGTGATATTAGGGGTCGTTAGCAAATCTAATTTAATCGCTGCTGCTGCTGGGATTTTGCTAGTGGTAAAAATGATAAATGTTCCCTGGCTGCTGCCAGTAATTGAACGAAGAGGCTTAGAAATTGGTCTGCTATTTTTAATTCTCTCTGTTTTGGTTCCTTTCGCTACTGGTAAAGTTCCAATTAAAGATATTTTCAGTGCTATGACTAGCTTAGCTGGGATTTTAGCGGTAGCTAGTGGTGTTATTGCTACTCATTTAAATGGGAAGGGATTAGATCTGCTAACATTAGAGCCGCAATTGATGATTGGCTTAGTTGTGGGCTCTATAATAGGTATTGTATTCTTTGGAGGTGTTCCTGTAGGGCCTTTAATGGCAGCAGGTATCACGGTGATTTTCTATGAAATTATGAAATTATTTGGTCGATAAATATGCAAAAAAAACATAAACTCCGTTATTAAGGTTATAATAAGGATACTTAGCTAATTACTTATTGACATTAACCTAATAAAAGGATACTATATTCAAGAAGAGTATGGGAACACGGGGGGAAAGCCTATGAAAAATTTATTGGCCAAATTAAACAGCTTAAACAAATCTATCCAGAAGCCTGCCGGACATCCTTTAGACTATAATGAAATAGCAAAAGTCTTAAGTGAAACTATTAATGCAAACTGCTATATTATTGGTAAGGAAGGGAAAGTACTAGGATTTGCTTTTATGCACGGCTTTGGCTGCAAGCCAATGGACGAGATTGTAAAAGAAATCCAACAATTTCCTCATAGCTATTATGATGAATTGAACCAAATGGAAGAAACTGTTGTGAATTTCCGTCGCCCGATGAATGCCTGCGTTTTTACCCTTCAAGATAGCTGCTGCTTTGAAAACAAAATCTCTACTATTGTTCCAATCAATTCAGGTGGTCGTAGAATGGGTACACTAGTACTAGCTAAGTTCAATATTGAATTTACTAGCGAAGATGTTATTTTAGCTGAATATGGTGCTACTGTTGTAGGTATGGAAATGTTCAGGGTTCATGCTGAAAGAATTGAAGAGGAAGCTCGCAAACGTGCCACTGTGCATATTGCTCTTGGCGCCTTGTCGTATACTGAACTTGAGGCCGCTGAACATATATTTGAGGCGATAGATGGCCTCGAAGGGGTTTTAGTGGCTAGTAAAATTGCAGATTCCGCTAACATTGCCCGGTCTGTGATTGTTAATTCTCTTAGAAAAATTGAAAGCGCTGGTGTTATTGAGGTCAGATCACTAGGAATGAAGGGAACTTTTATTAGAATTTTAAATAGTTACCTTAAGGATGAGTTACTAAAGCTTAGACATAAACGATAATATTAAAAACCCTTACACCTGTAAGGGTTTTATTTGTTTATCCCTTCACTTTTATCCTTGTCGCCAAAACCAAGGACCTTTAGATGTTCCTACTTGAAATGGAAAATACAGCATGATAGTTATAAGAATTGCCGCAAGCAGCATAATGCCCAAAATCAACAGAAATGGTTTACTAGATCCTATCCCTTTATTTTTCAGATTAACCATTAACGCCACCTCCAAAAATAGTATTAGCTAAATAATGTTCTTCCATACTTCAAGGCTTACAGAAGCTGTTTCTGGAATAAACTCATTCTTGTAAAAATTACTAGCTAATATTTATTATAAAGGAGGAAACGGTGGGCTATGGGTCGAATTTAACATATTACATATTTTTCATCTAAAAAGGAGTACTTATCTAATGCGTAAAATTCTCTTAGCAGATGCAAAGCCTGGCATGATAATAGCCAAAAATATTTATAATGATGAAGGCAAAATATTATTGACTAACGGAACGGAATTAAAAAAGGTCTATATTGACAAACTTAATGGTCTAAATATACCTGCAGTCTATATTAAAGACGATTTAGTAGTTTCTCCTGAGCCTGCTGACATTATCAGTGAAGAAATAAGACATAATGCAATTGCTAGTGTGAAAGATGTCTTTCATCAGCTAGTCTTTTCGGAAACAGCTGATATGAAAAAAGTTAGCCAAGCTGTAAATCATATGATGGATCAGTTACTAGCAAACCCTAACATTATGGTAAATTTAACAGATATTCGCTCTTATGATAATTATACCTTTGGCCACTGCGTTAACGTCTGTGCTCTTTCGATGTTGACTGGAATTAGTTTAGGTTTGAACCAGCTTCAGTTAAAAGACTTAGGCATCGGTGCGATTCTTCACGACATCGGTAAAATAACGGTTAATAAGGACATTCTCAACAAACCAGCAGCCTTAAGTGATGAAGAGTTCAAAATAGTTAAGGAGCACAGCATGGCCGGGTTCGACTTGTTGCGTAAATTAGACGGAGTTTCTACTCTTGCTGCCCACGTAGCCTTTCAGCACCAT
>JAWSUQ010000198.1:0-5791 GCA_033549265.1 Bacillota bacterium | reverse complement strand
TGGTACTGGAAGTAAGGTGCCCCATCTAAGTTATATTGGAGACAGTAATATAGGAGCACAAGTAAACGTAGGAGCAGGAACCATTACCTGTAATTATGATGGCATCAATAAATACAATACAATAATTGAAAATAAAGCATTTATTGGTAGCAATACTAATTTGGTAGCTCCTGTACGGGTTGGAGAAGGGGCTGTCATTGGAGCGGGCTCTACCATTACCAAGGATGTGCCGGCGTTGGCCTTAGGAATTGCCAGAGAAAAACAAATTAACATTAAAAACTTTGTCGAGAAAAGAGGAAAAAAAGAATAAACACCGAAGCAATACTATTGATATTTAAGTTTATTTACAGGTTAATGATTTTAATTGTTGGAGGTAGATAAATGACTGTATATAGCCGCAAGCTAAAAATATTTTCCGGAAACGCCAATCCACAATTGGCAAGGGAAATATGTGATTACTTGGGAGTAGAGCTGGGAGATGCTAAAATAAGCAGATTTAGCGATGGCGAGACTAGTGTTGCTATTAATGAAAGTGTTCGGGGAGCTGACGTATTTGTAATACAACCTACAAGCGGTCCAGCAAATGAAAATTTAATGGAGTTACTTATTATGGTAGATGCCCTGCGCCGAGCCTCTGCTAGGAGAATTAGTGCAGTAGTACCATACTATGGTTATGCTCGCCAGGAAAGAAAGTCAAGAGCAAGAGACCCTATTACTGCCAAGCTGGTAGCTAATCTAATTACTCAGGCTGGTGCAAGAAGAGTGGTAACTATGGATTTGCATGCCAGCGCTATTCAGGGCTTCTTTGATATTCCGGTAGACCACCTGCCAGGAGTACCTATTTTAGCTGAATATTATAAGCAGAAGAACTTAGAGGATGTAGTAATAGTTTCTCCAGATGTGGGGGGCTTACCTCGAGTGCGAGATTTAGCTGAAAGGATTAACGCTGCCATAGCTATTGTGGACAAGCGTAGACCAGCACCAAATGTTGCGGAGATTATGAACGTCATTGGGGATATTAAGGATAAAACGGTAATAATGACAGACGATATTATTGATACAGCTGGGACTATAACTCATGGAGCAAAGGCATTAAAGGAAAGGGGCGCAAAGGAAATCTACGCGTGCTGTACCCATCCTGTTCTTTCGGGGCCTGCCATTCAAAGGATTGAAGAATCACCTATTAAAGAAGTGGTGGTGGCCAATACTATCCCATTAGGGGATAAAAAGAGTGAAAAAATAAAATCTCTATCAGTAGCGCCAATCTTAGGGGAAGCAATTATCAGAATTCACCAGGATTTATCGGTTAGTAAGCTGTTTGACTAGGGACCAAAGTGAATATGTTAAATATAATGAAACTAGAGATAACCTACATCTCTAGTTTTTTAATTTTAATTCTAAAAAATCCCTTGACAAAGAGAAGTTTAATTAGTATATTATAGGTAATAGTAATGATTACTAATAACATTAAGGAGGAATTTAACATGACTTTAAATCTAATTAATGAAAACAAAATTGGTGTGGCTAAAGGAACAGTAGTGGAAGAGGATGTACTTAACAACTTTAGAGGAGAAACCAGTGAGGTAGGCTTATACCTAGCTATGGCTCGTCAAGCCCAGCGGGAAGGGTTTCCGGAGGTGGCTCAAGTGTTAAAAACTATTGCTTGGGAAGAAGCAGAGCATGCAGCCCATTTCGCTGAAATGAACGGAATGATCTCCGAAAGCACTAAAGATAATATTGCTAGAATGATGCAGGGTGAGCAAGGAGCTAATCATGGTAAAAAAGCCGCTGCAAAAAAAGCTAAGGAAGCTGATATTGATGAAGCTCACGACTTCTTTGACGAGTCTTCAAGAGATGAAGCTAGACATGCTAATATGTTAAAAGGTTTGCTTAATCGTTACTTTGCGTAAAGGGGGCCAATAAATGAGAACAGCAGCTTGTCCTGTTTGTATGAACGATGTTAACATGCCGGAAGGGTGGCAGGTAGGGCAGAATATTCTATGTCCCTGCTGTTACGTTGAATTTGATCCAGGTTAAGGGAGGACCCTAAGTCCGGCATAAAGGATATAAGTAAGCTTAATAACAACATAGGTGCAACTATAAGTAGCTTATATCGCTATAAAAAGGAAGGGGCTTAGAGAAATCCTAAGCTCCTTCCTTTTTATCATTAGTTATAGGTTCATCTTGGTCAGCTATAGCTGCAATCTTTTCTGGTTCATTCATATTTTTAGATTGTTCCTTTTTAAATGGGGTGTATTCTTTTAGAGAAGCCATATTTTTGCTTAGTTCCTTAGTCTTAGACCAGGTAATCCCGACCGCCTTAAAGGTATTCTCACTGGCGCTAACAAACCTTCGCTGCAGGCTCTTTTCATTATACTCTAGATGTTCTTCCGCTTCTCCGTAAGCAATTATCACATCTTTGCCTAAGTTGTTGATATATTTAGTTGCAAGAGAAGCATTTTTCTTCAATATTCCCTCTATTAACTTTCCTGTGATGTAAAGGGATAAAATTTTTCCTGAAGTTGTGTCAAAATCAAAGTCATCTACTACTCCGATAGCATTTCCCCGTTCGCTAATTACTCTAGTACCTGCAAGAGAAGTACCCGTCAAACCGGTCAATTGCTGAGACAGGCCTTTATTTATTGTGCTGCTGGTGGCAACAGTAATGGCATGAGCTCCAATGGAGTGGACCTTGTTATAAGGGAGTAGCTTGTTTTCCTTGAGGAAGCCTTTGACCGAAACTAACAGGGCAGCTACAGCCACCTGCTCCGCATCTATTACTACCCCCTTTATTAATCCTAGCTGTTGACCGTCCTCTATACTAATAACCGGCAAACCAATTATGTCTTTGCTTTTTACTTGCATGGTTAACACCTCCTTGTCCATTTTATTAACTCCTAGATAATATGCTTTTTATAGATTAAATATGCAAAAATAGGGAAGAATATTAGGGAAAGGGGTGTATTCATTTGAGTAGTATTTTATTAGAAGCAGCAGTAAGAGAGCAACATAACAAAGGAGCAGTAAAGCAGTTGAGAGCGAGCGGCTACTTGCCTGGAGTACTATATGGCAAAAATAATGATGCGATAAAGCTGACAATTCTATTAAAGGAATTTGAACAAGCTATCCATAGGGGTGCAGGCAAAGGCTTAATAAACTTAAATCTTAACAATGGAGGCAAAGTAACTAAGGTGCCTGTAATGATTAAGGAGGCTCAGACCCATCCTGTCAAGGGCATGTATACCCACGTAGATCTTTACCAGGTTAATCTAAAGGAAAAAATAACAACAGAGGTAGCTATTAATCTGCAGGGAGAAGCTAAAGGTGTAAAAGAAGGTGGACTTCTCCAGCAACAGCTTAGAGTCCTAGAGGTTAAGTGTATGCCTACTGCCATTCCTGAGAGTATAGTGGTAGATGTATCTGCCCTAGAAATAGGGGATCAGTTGTTAGTAGAGCAGCTGACTGTACCTCAAAATATAGAGATATTAAGCGATTTGGAGAAGCTTGTTGTGAATGTAGTAGCTCCAAGGGCTGTAGAAGAAGAGGCTGAAGAAGATGAAACAGCAGCTGAGCCAGCAGCTGAAGAAATGCTAGGTGGAGAAGCAACTGCTGAAAAAGAGGAGTAAAATATAATACCAATTATAAAAAGCTTGGCGTTAAAGCCAAGTTTTTATAATTTAGCTCTAATTAAAAAATTTCAAGACAATTTTCATTGTAATTGTCTCAGTTGGCAGAAGAGGAATTTTTGTTCCTTGGGGAGAACATAATAGGAAAGGGGAGATTTAACGTGAAGTTGATAGTAGGTCTTGGTAATCCAGGAAAAAAATATGAGTTAACTAAGCATAATATTGGCTTTTTAATTGTAGATCAATTAGCTGATGAATTTGGTCATGCTGAGTTTAAAGAAAAGAACAAAGTGCAGCTAACAGAAGGAACAATTAAAAATGAAAAGGTTCTTTTTGTTAAACCCCAAACCTTTATGAATTTAAGTGGACATGGTGTGGCGCCCATTGCCAACTTTTATAAGATTGAGCCTCAAGATATTTTAATAATTTATGATGACCTAGACTTAGAATTTGGCAGCATTCGCTTGCGGAAAAAAGGTGGCGCAGGTGGCCATAACGGGATGAAGTCTCTCATACAGATGCTTGGAACTGAAGAGTTTCTTCGTCTCAAAGTAGGGATTGGTCGTCCGCCCCAAGGCTGGCAAACGGCAGATTATGTCCTTAGTCGTTTTACTGATGAAGAATGGCCGGCGATGGAGAACGCTATTAAGAAATCAGTAAAGGCAGTGACTGCTTTAATTACAGAAGGTATAGACCAGGCCATGAATAACTATAATTAGATAGGTGTGACAATGTGTTCATATTAATAGCAGGTGGATTGGCAGCTGGAGCGGCTTTTTTAATTAACCGCTGGGTCTTTGAAGCTATGGGAGACAGAAGTATATATCTTTTTACTCCAATAGTAGAAGAATTTCTAAAGACGGGGCTAGCTTTACTGTTGGCAACACCCATTATTTTAACCCATTTGGTTTTTGGTTTAATTGAAGGAGCATATGATTTAATAACAGCGCCAAAAAAACAAATATCAGCGGCTATAATCAGTGTAATTAGTCATTTGTTTTTTGGGTCAGCAACAGTTGCACTAGCCAATAACTTTAATATTTTTATTGCTGTATTTGTAAGTATTTTGCTTCACGCTAGTTGGAATGGTCTGGTGGTAAAGCTAGCAAGCCGACGAAAACTGCGGAAGCTATCTTAGCATGGGGGTCCTATAGGGACGCTCATCTTTATTGCTTTGGAGGAATAACATGATTGATTTAAGAGAAGGGCTACTGGCTTCTTTTGTGTCCAGTCCCATATGTGAAGAGGTTGTAGATGGGATTAATCAAGGTTTGCATCAACAGCTGGTTTACGGTTTAACCGGGAGTCAGCAGTCTTTTTTCATGGCTAGTATAGCCACCGCTGTTGAGCGGCCTATCATTGTAGTAGCTCATGAAGAAGGCTCTGCAAAAAATACATTGCAGGAGCTGTCTTCTTTATTGCCTGACCGGGAAGTTCTGTTTTTGCCCAAAAAAGACTTAGTTCAGGCTGCAGCCTTTGACGCAGGCAATCAACTTAATCGCGAACGAATTAAGGTGTTAGCAAAAATCATTAATAATCCTAAAATAGTAGTAGTGACAGGAGTTGAAAATTTAGGTCAGCGCTTGCCTTGTGGAGAGGTTTTCTCAAAAGGATTTATCCACCTAAAGCTTGGTCAGCTTTTACCGCCAGGACTGTTGGCAGAAAAGCTTTTTAAGCTTGGCTATGAAAGGGTTGATTTAGTTGAAGTGCCGGGACAGTTTTCGCTTCGAGGAGGCATTCTAGACTGCTTTTCCCTCCATCAAGACAAACCCATAAGAATTGAGTATTTCGATGATGAAATAGATTCTATCAGAACGTTTGATCAACAGACCCAACGCTCTTTGGAACAGATTGATAATTGCGAAATTGTGCCAGCGGTAGAGTTTTTTTTAGAGGAACCGGAGGCACTAAACAATTTAGTTAAAACAGCTTCAAAGGCTTTTCTGAAGCATCAGTCCGATTTCCATAATCAGGGAAATGATGAAGCTGTGGATAATTACACGAAAAACTATCAACAGCTATTAGACAGCTTAGGTAGTGGTAGTTTTCATGCTAAGCTAGAGCAGGCTTTTTCCCTGATGCCTGAGTACACTTCGTTTATTGGGGAGTTTTTTCCGATAGAGCCCTTGATATTTGTAGCCGAGCCTAGTCGTTGCTGGGAGGAG
>JAWSUQ010000197.1:0-5806 GCA_033549265.1 Bacillota bacterium | reverse complement strand
TGCCTTTGGCTAGTGGTTCCCACTACCAAGCCCACAGCGGACTTTCACCGCCAAGTTATCGCCCATGCCGGGCGCACTGTAAAAGCGCCTCTATCCTCCTTAGGATAGGGCGCTTTTGCTAACTAACCCATTTTCACCTTAGACTACTACTTGACTATCTGACCATCCTCTTAACTCTTTATCTCTAAAGGCACTAAAGATAGTTATTACTTTTTTATTTGCAATCTTATAGTCAATAATCCAGCTTCGATTTTTAATAGTCTTAACCACCACTGCTGATTTTCTTCTGCTCATTGTTAATGTCAACACTCCTATTTTCTTAATAGCAAAACCAATTATTGATTATACTATCTTATTCCAGAAGTGGCAAGAGTTTTTTATTTTATTTTCTCTACTGAACCGGCGCATTCATTATTAAATATATAATTGCCCCGATCTTAACTGCGATGGCAAAGAAAAGCGGTATTAAATAGCTTGTCTTCCCCTCTTGGATAATCCGGCGAATGAGGTATACATAGAGCACTACTAACAATAATAAGAACACAAATATTACCATTGTGATTCCCCCTTAGCTATAGCTATTTTAGCTAAGCCTGTGGTAAAAGTCAATCTCTTACTATGGCATTTGTCACATTAAAAAGGTTTATTGTTGTTTATAATAGCTTTAAAGAGTTCACAAGAATTACTTCAAACAAAAATAATTAATACCATATGAAAGGGACGTGAGTAAAATGACAAAAGAAATTCGAAAAATAGTAGTGATAGATGAAGATAAGTGTAACGGCTGCGGTTTATGTATTCCTTCCTGTGCTGAAGGAGCTATGCGGATTGTAGATGGCAAAGCAAAGCTAATTACTGATAAGCTTTGTGACGGCCTTGGAGCTTGCTTAGGAAGCTGTCCGCAAGACGCTATTACAATATTAGAGAGAGAAGCTGATCCATTTGATATGGATGCTGTGGAGGAACACTTAAAGGAATTTGATCCAGTAGCTAATGGAGCACCAAAGGGTTCAGTAATGAATCAAGTGCATGCCCATGGTGGCGGCACCCATTCTCAGGGACCAAATAACCATGGCCAGCAAAAGGCAGCACCTCCCCATGGTGGTGGGTGTCCTGGCAGCCGAGCTATGGCTTTCAACAGCCCTCCAGCAGCTGCACAAGGTAACAAGGTAGCAGCAGGAGATGTAGAAATTTCTATTAAGCCTCAGCTAGGCCAATGGCCTGTACAGCTAAAGCTTGTTAATGAGGCTGCCCCATATTTCCAAGAGGCAGACCTACTAATTACAGCAGACTGTGTACCATTTGCTTACCCTAACTACCACTTAGATTTGCTAAAGGGCAAAGCAGTTGGTATCGGATGTCCTAAGCTGGATGACAACCAGTTCTATGTAGAAAAGATAGCTAGAATTATTGAAAACAACAACCTAAAAAGCATTACTGTAGCTTACATGGAGGTTCCTTGCTGTACTGGGTTAGTAATGGCGGTAGAGGAAGCGGTGAAAAGAGCTGGCAGCAACTTGCAGGTTAATAAAGTGGAAATTGGCATCAGGGGTCAACGCAAATAAAGTAAGCTTCATTCAGATAAAGCCAATCCCATCCTTTCCCAATAGTAATAGGGCTTTCTATTTTAGGATAGAAAGCCCTATTCTTATGGCTTATATCACTTTAAAAGATGATTTAAATCACAGCTTGCTTGTCTTATTTTTGTTAAATTTATTGTAGGGAATAGGAAAGCATTACTCTCCCAAAACCCTATTTTTTCCCCAGTTTAGACCTGCTGCAACCTACAGCAGGTCTTTTTTTTTATGGGAATGTTTACAAGGTATTTTGACTCTGCTGGGATTTTATTAGGATGTGGATATTTTATTGCTAACTGTGGCAACTTATATTGAAGCAAGTACTTGATAGGCGGAGATTAACTTCTTTATGAATCTTAGTTCCCTAATTACAGGAGGTCTTACTATGACTAGACTCGGAAAAGTTGCTGCTATCCTTTTACTGATAGTTATTTTATTGCCGATGTCATACTTTGGCACCTCAGAGCCTGTATTCTGCAGAAGCTGCCATTATATTGATCCCTATGTGGATTCCTGGGCCAGTTCTAGTCACCAAGAGGTAAAGTGCCTCTTTTGCCATGAGGCTAGAGGTCCATTTGGCAAGGTCAATTCCAAATCCCGTGGCCTAAACTACGTAGCTATGCATATAACCGGAAATTACACAACAGCTATCAAAGGCTGGGCCGATGAACGGAACTGTATTGCCTGCCATCTCAATGATGTCACTAAATATCCTGATGCACCTAACCTAAAGGAAATCCCAGGCCATCTTGATTACATAGCTCCCCCCACACAGGAGGGCGCCTTGTGCATTAGCTGTCATGCCGAAACTGGCCACGCATTAGGGTTAGGCCTGGACTAAATAATATATCCCTAGCGATACAATAGCTAGCACCAAGATACTAATTGCTATTTTAATAGCTTCCGCTTTATCAATTTTACCAACTGGTTTGATAGGAAGCCTTTTCTTCAGAATCATCATTAAAATAATGCCAATGCCGATGCCTATTGCACTTAAAGCATGACTAACGCTAAATGGTCCTAAAATCATTGGATTTATTCTGAATAGCTCTACGATACCACGAATAGCCATAAAGCCTATCAGGTAATGGAGAAAAATTTGGCCATGGTAAGTAGCAGCTGTTCTTCTAACCCACAGATAACCAAACAGCAGATAATCTAGTAAAAACTCATAGGCTTGGGCCGGATGGAGCAGTTCTCCTTGAAATTCGATAGCCCAAGGTAAAGCACTAACTACTGGTGCGCCAAAAACATCACACCCGATCCGACTAATGCCCTGGGCCAAAATCAAAGCCGGCGCCGCAGCATCTAGGGTTTCCCAGATAGGCAACTGGTGTTTTTTGAGATACAGGTAGCCTGTTAAGAGTCCCCCTAGGATTCCTCCGTGAATAGAAAGACCTCCTTGGTGTACAAATAAAATCTCTATGGGGTTTGCAAGATAGTGAGCGGGACTGTAAATCAGTACATAGACTAGTCGGGCGCCTATAAATCCTGCCATAATTGAATAAAGGGCCCCGTCTATTAATAAGCTTTCATTTAGCTTTCTCCGTCTTGCTTCTTTTACAAAAAACCAAAGACCTATTAAGGCACCAATAGCGATCATTATGCCAAAAAAGTGAATATTAAATGGGCCGATACTAAATAACTGCTTCATTATTCATTTCACGCTCCTCTACCAGGCTATAACCAATAAAAAGACTACCCCTCTAGGGTAGATGATTATATTTTAAAGTGTTTACAGTAGCTATGTCAATAGTGGTTAGCTGGAATTCAAAATATTCATAGAATCTTCATATCTACCAATAGGAAGGCATGGTATAATTTTTGTAAATATTTCACATAATTCTTCTATTGGGAGTTGGTACAGCAAATGGATACTTCAAGTAAAAACTTAACTGAAATAATCAAACAGAGATATAATCGAACTGCCTTTTACTACGATTGGATGGATCGCATGATTAATCCTGAATTAAGGAAAAAGGCCTTAAGCTATGCTAAGGGAAGGGTGCTGGAGGTTGGGGTAGGCACTGGCATGAATTTGTCCTTTTATCCCGCTGGATGTGAAGTGACTGGGATAGACTTTAGCCCAGGAATGCTAGCTAAAGCTAGAAAAAAGGTCCCTTTAGCTGATGTTCCTGTTGTTTTGGAAGAAATGGATGCTGAGGCTATGAGCTTTCCCGATGATAGCTTCGATACTGTAGTAGCTACCTGCGTTTTTTGCTCTGTGCCAGATCCTGTCAAGGGGCTAATGGAGGTAAGAAGGGTCTGTAAGCCGGAAGGTCAAATAATTCTGCTGGAGCATGTTAGAAGCGAGCATCCTGTCTTAGGCAGGTTAATGGATTTATTAAATCCTGTTTCCCTACACTTAGTTGGTTCCAATATTAATCGCCGTACCCTTGATAATATTGAAAGTGCACAAATAAAGCCTATCCAAATAGAGGATAGGCTTGGTAAAATCTTAAAGCTAATTGTTGCTACTCCTTAATGTTGGGCAGACAAACTGTGATTTTTGTTCCCTTTCCCAGCTCACTTTCTATTTCAATCTTCCCCTTATGGGCCTGTACTAGGGCACTGACAATAGAAAGGCCAATTCCTATGCCTCCTGTTTGTCTATTTCTAGATTTATCTCCTCGATAAAAGCGTTCAATGACATGAGGCAAATCCTCTTGAGAAATCCCCATTCCAGTGTCTGCAACTTCAATGCTAACTGCAGAACCAAGCTGAGGGTGAATTTGGCCCATAGCACTCAAGGAAACTACTCCACCTGGGGGAGTATATTTTAACGCATTATTAATTAGGTTAGTCAATATTTGGATTAAACGGTCTTTATCGGCCAAAATCCACAGCTGCTTATCTATCTGCCCAAGCTCAAGCTCTACATCATGTTCCTTAAAGGCTGGCAAGAACTGTTGCTGTAAGCTATGCAGCAATTGGCCCACCTCCAAGCTCTGCTTTTTTAGCAGTATCTGGGGGTTTTCTGCTGCCAAGAGCTTTTCCAGGTCGTTTACCAAACGAACTAACCGCATCAGCTCCTGATGGCTTTGCTTCAGCCTTTCAGGGGTAGGCTGCCAGACCATGTCCTGGAAAGCCTCTAACTGGCTTCTCAAGGTTGCCAGTGGCGTCCTTAGCTCATGGGCTAAATCTTGGGTAAATTGCTTTCTAAGCTTTTCCTGCCCCTCCAGTGATTCAGCCAGTTCATTGAAGGCTATGGCCAGCTCTCGCAGCTCTTCTGGCTGCTGCTGACTAAGGGGAATTCGCACCGCTAGATTATATCCTTTTAACTCCTTGGCAGCCTCCCGCAACTGGTTAAGGGCCTTGGTTAAGGTCTTAGAAAAGATAATACTTAGAATAATTGCTATGACAATGGTGGTTAAGGCTGCCCCTATAATATATTTATTGATCTGCCCTAGAAATTCAAAATCTGTTTCCACATAGCCCCCTACAGCAATTGCTTCGAGAGTACCAATAAGTTCTCCTTCTACCTCCAATGGGTATGTTTTTGATAGCAACTTTTGCTCGTTGGTATTTGCTGACCCGGTCATCATATTATTCATCATTTCCATCATTCCCATTAGGCTAGTGGAATCTACAACTATGTTGCCTTCCTTGTCAAAGACCCTGTAGTAGAGGTTTTCTGTCATTGCCTGTTGGTGGAGCAGCGTTGCCGCATTAACTCCAGTAATAACCTTGTTTTCACGATATTCCGCCTCAAGAAACTGTACTACTTGCTGCACCTGACTGTCTCTTTTGGCGTCTAAATAATTGCTAAAGCTATCTTGAAAGCCAAATTGAATGGCCGTACTAAAAAATGCCACCCCTATTAGAGAAACTGCCATAAAGCAAAGTAATAGCCTAGCTCTTAGGGTACGTAGCATGGGGTTTACCTCCAAACTTATAACCCATTCCAAAAACAGTAATGATAAAGTTAGGGTTTTTAGTATTTTGCTCAATCTTTTTGCGGAGGTTTTTGATATGAACGTCTATACTGCGCTCATAGCCTTCGTACATATCAGGCTGCACCTTCTCCAACAGCTCCAGTCGACTATATACTCGCCCCGGGCTCCTAGCCATCCCAACCAGCAGCTTAAACTCTATGGGCGTAAGCTCAACCTCTTTTCCCCCTACTTCAACTTGATACCTGGGGATATTGATCTGCAACTGGCCGTTGTTAAAGGAAAGGACCTCTTCTTGCTTTAGCTTGCCAGCTCTGCGCAGAATTGTCTGTACCC